>JBLMWR010000612.1:0-3294 GCA_050257335.1 Deltaproteobacteria bacterium
CGAGCAACCAGAAATTGAAGCCACCCTTGGTCGTTTGCACACGGCCGATCAGTGTTCCGCTTCCCCCCTCCAAGAGCAGCAGGCTTCCTTCCAGGGCATAGCGCCCGGCGATCCGCCGGGCTTTGCCATCCCGCGTCGCCACCCAGACGAACCGCTGATCGTCGCGGAGCCTGAGCTGGATGCCGGTCGTCCCGGCGCGAAACGCCTTCCACTCGCCAACGAGTCGGGTCTTCGTGATGGGCCGGGTGTCCTGATCCTTACGCGTGGCGGTTGACGCCGCGGGCCGCGGGCCCCCTGCCTCCTCCGGCGACGCGCCGGCAGGAACCTTTTCGACGGCGCCGGCGACCAGTGCTGCGAGCACCGCCAGCAGATTGTCGTCAGGAAGGAGCCTGACCGCCGTCTGAAACTGCTTGACAGCAGCTTCGTAATGCCCGCAAGTGGTGTAGTGGTAGGCCAGCAACAACGCGGCGGCGGCCGAATCGGCGTGTTCTTTGTGAAACGCCTCCAGCGCCCGGAGCTGGCGCGGGTATTCCTCCTGGTCGCTGTAGCGGCCCGAGAGCGTCGTCCAGTCCCAGCCGGGAGACACCGCCAGCACGGCGTAAACGACCTCCGCCGCCGACTGGTAATCCCCGCGGGCGAACAGAATCAGCGCGCGGAATTCATGGATCGCGGCGTCGTCCGGCAACTGCTCGAGGGCATCGTCGGTTTTCTGGAGGGCCGACTGGTAGTCCTTCCTTTGAAACGCTTCGGACGCCGCGTCAAACGACTTCAGTCCCGCCTTCACTTCCGGAGATTTCACGAGGTATTCCAGTTTTTCGGCGTAGGTTTCGTCGCCCGAATCGGGGGGGGACGCGACTGCGGGGTCGGTCGAGGTCGAATTCGCAGGCGGTTCGTCGTCGTCCGGAAGGCCTTCGATGACCTGTGAGTAGTCGAGATGTCCGGGGACGGCACGGCGGGCGTCGTTCAGAAAGGGATTGCGGAATTGGCCGTAACCGGAAACGTAGTAAATCGGTCCGAACGACCAGCGCGCAAAGCTGGCGATCCCGAGCGGGCCTCCCCAGCGTCCCCACCCCCACTTGCCACCCCCCCAGTACCCGTGGTGCCAGTAGCTGTTGTAGTTGAAGTAGTACGGCGGGTCGAAGCGCTTTTCGGTCCGATACGCTGCCGTCGGCGCGGGCGCGGTGAAGGAGGGCATTGTCGCGGAGACGTTGCTGCTGGAACCAGGAAAGGCAACGCTTCGATCGAGCGTTGGTGCGTGCATCGTGGGATCGAACGAGCCGATCGTCGTCCGGGGCCCGAGGTGGGGCGCCTCCAGATTGTGATGGGGGATCGACCAGCCACCCAGAGCCCCCCAGGGACTAGCGAACTGCCAGTACATATTCCATAGCGGATATCCATCGCGGGGCTGATAGCCCCAGTGCTGTCCGCCGCCCCGCGCCTCCAACTCCTGAGATGTGCCGAGCAGAGCGAACGCCGCAGCAGCAACCGCGGCGCCCGCCCGCAACGATTTGAAACTCATGACTTTCTCTTTACATGGGAAGCTTGCCATGGGGCGCAGTTACCTTACCTCACAGGATGCCGGTCAATCGCCCGGGGGCGGAGGCCGGCGTTTGATGATGATGGGGGGGCGATCGGGGACGAGAACACCGGCCTCGACCCGGTCGTGCGATTCCCACGACATGGTCCCCGCGTCCACCTGCCGGACGATCGACGTTCCTGAAAAATTGCGTCCCGAATGCGTCACTCCCCGGGCTTTCAGCAGCCAGCGGTTTTCGCCGTGGGACCAGAGGGCTTCGCTGTATCCTCCGTCGGAGTCGAACGTCCACGATTTGATCTGCTGCGTCTGCGGGTCCCAGCCGATGCGGGTCGAGCCCGTGATCGGCTCGAGATTCCCGATCCGGATGGTGAATTCCTGCAGCAGAAAGTTCCTGTGATCGACCCATTTGCAGGAGGTGGCGATCAGGGTCGCCTCGTCCTCCTGAATCCATTCGCCGACCAGCCATTCCAGCTCGCGGAGATGTTCGTAATTCGAGCGGAGCTCGGCATCCGCGGGAAAATCCCGCGCCCGGGCCAGCAGCCACTGCCCCTCCTGGTTGACGTGCACGGCGACGTAGCGGCTCGCTTCGACGGCCGCACCGGGACGGGAGGTGAATTCCACGCGCCCTTCTTCAATCGCCACATTCGACGTCACCAGTCGCGTCGAGTCGACCTTCAGCTCGAGCTGGGCTTTGGGCGCCTGCGCAAAAACGGCAAGAAAGTGCCGCTCGATCGCCTCCCGCCCACGGATCACCGTACCGTCCTCGGTGACGAACTCGGCCGTGGCGCTAAACCCGGCGGCTATGGCTTTGGCGTCATGGCGGTTGTAGGCGGCCACGAAGCGCCGGGCCGATTCGTTGGCGGCCGCCTCGGCCACCTTGTCGAGGGTCTTTCCGGAAATGGCTTTCGGCTCCGTCTTCGGCGCCGTTCCCGGTCGCGCCTTCGCTCGGGGTTCCGGTTTGTCCTGATCAGCCCCGGCAATGACAAACGCGACGAGACCGGTGAAAGCGATAAAGCCTACGAGCGAAGTCAGCCGCATGGAGGCGTCTCCCGATTCGACCGACAGCGATGCGTCTGCCGTCGGAAATTTGAGGAATACCCGCCACATCCTCCCACATTGCAGGGCGAGCGGCAAGGATTGCGACAGCGCGCTATTATCGGGTGGCCGCCGCAGAATTCGGAACGACGAGATGTCCCAATGTGGGGCTGTAAGGCTCATTTCGAAAATCCCAGGCCAGGTCTCGAGCGCAAGGTGCTCGATCGCCGGCTCGCCAGCCCGGCGTTTCTCATTGGCCACGCGCTTGATCCCACAGTGCGGCGGAGATCGCTGCAAAGGCGACACAGCTCTCGAAATAGACTTTCTTCCATGCGCCCGGGCTGTTCGCAACGGGACTCGTTCCCTGCGCCGCGTTCGTGGCGTTGAAGAGCGGGTGGTTCTCCCCGCGCTACGCGGGTTCGATCAGTCGCGGAACCACCGCCCACGCCAACAGCGTCCACACTGCGAACGCGAGCCCCGGGAGCGCTATGGCGCGGTTCTTACGCCGCATTGCCGATGGCTTGGCCGTTCCTTCGCCGGCTATGCCTCAAAGGCCGAGAAAACATCGAATCAGCGAGCTTTCCTGGAGGAGCGGTCGGATCACGCAAGACGTGAGTCGTTCCCCGATCAGCGCAGCGCGCGGCGATGGAGTTGCCGGATACAGTGCCGCCGGGATCCTAAGCGAGGCCCCATGAATCCCGGCGGGCGAGAAAGGGAACTTC
>JBLMWR010000613.1:0-4434 GCA_050257335.1 Deltaproteobacteria bacterium
TGCTCTTTGTACACGTCGCGGACGATTGCAGCGACCTCGGTGACGTCGGCGTGTTCGACGGCGATCATGCGCGGCACCCGATCTTTGAGCGACTCGGGCAACTCCGATGAATCGAGAACGCGCAAAGCTTCCATCACCTGGTCCACCTCGTGCTCGTCTCCGCTGATGAACAGGGCGTTCGAGCGGACTTCAGGGATGATCCGCAGCGCTCCTCCTTTGCTGAGCGAGCTCAGGGTCGCCGAGTCGTTGCTCGTGTTGAACCGTGAAAAGAACCCGCCACCGGTCGTCTGAGTGGTTTTCACCGTCCCTTGCGGAAACAGGCTGCCCAGCATGGTCGCGGTTTCGGCGGCGTCGGCCACGCGCAGGTAATAGACCGTCCATTTGGTCTTCGGCGGGGCCGCGGCCGACAGCATCTGGATTAATTGCTCCATCCGGTCGAGCGCCTTCGTGTCGGTCGATGCGATCAGGATCCGGTCGCCGAATACCGTCATCCGCAGCTCGCCCGACGGGCCGCTTTCGGCCCCCGCCTTGGGAGCGGGTGTGGATGCAGGTGCGGCTGCGGCCGGCTCGTCATTTTCCGGGGACTCCTGGCCGCCGTCCGCCTGCTGCGACTTTTCCTGGTCACGCAGCGCCTCTTCAAGCTGCCGCGAAAGTTCTTCGATCCCCGCCTCGTCCTTTCCTGTTTGCGGTCTGGGAGCCGCGCGCGACGGAGCGCCGACCGATTTCTCCCTGACGGCCGGCGTGCCGCCGAAAGCGGCTTTCGAATCGCGGTACGCCGCGAAGGGGAAGCGACGCTCCCCGGCGGCTGGCGCCTTCCCTTTCCTGCGCGACGCGTCGCCGTCCGACTCGGGACCTGCTCCGGAATCTCCGCCGGATTCCGGCCGGAATCCCGAGGAATCATCGGCCGCGGGACCCGGTCCGGCCGGCGGCGCGACCCGCCGGAACTGCGGCGACCCTCCTCGTCGCGGCGCATCGATCTGACGGAGCTGGAAGGAGGGGACGCCGATCGCCGACGGCTCGACGATGCGAATGGAACTGTTCTCGGTGTCCGGATAGATCTGCTTGACGATCGCCAGGATTTCCGCCGCCGAGCGCCCCTGAGGCAAAATCGACCGGACGGGCCCGGTGCCTGAGGTCGAGGGTGCCGCGACGCTTCCGTCTTCCCCCATATCCGCCAGCAGCCGCTTGATCTGCGACACCTGATCGGGGGTCCCGCGGACCATCAGCCGCCTGCCGTTCGAATCGGCTTCGATGGTTGGTGGATCAACCTTGGTGCTCTCGAAGAGGGCTTTCAGGCTGGTGGCCGCCGCGGCGGCGTCCCAATGACGCAACTGCAGCGAGGCAATCGAGTCGCCGACCTGGCCGTCGAGCTGTTTCACGATGTTCCGCACCTGCTGCTGCTCGGTGCGGGTGGCATACACAATGACTCCCCGCGTCTTCGCATCGTCGCGCACGACCAGCCCCGGAACGGTCAGGTACAGAACCTCCGCGACAACGGCGGGATCGGCATTTTCCAGCGGGTAGACCTCGAGTTGCGGAACATTGTCGCCGCGAAGATAATCTCCGCGGGCGTCCGCGCTGACCTCCACGTCGATGGTCTTGATCACCTCTTCCACGCGGCGCATGTCTTCGACGCTGCACGTCACCAGCAGCGTGTTCTGCCGCGGGTCGATGGTGAGCGTCATGCGGCTGGCGCCCTGCTGGTCGCCGCTTTCGCCCCCATCCGATCCGCGTCCGCCGCGGTCACGGCGATTCATGAATTGCTCGTACATGGCCTGCGGCTCCCCTCCGCCGGATTCTCCCCCGCGCGTGAAGTCGCCCGATCCGGGAAATCCGCCACCCCCGCGCGAAAATCTGTCGTCGCCGCCGCGGCCACGGCGCCACCAGTCCCGACGACTTGTGTCGTCCCCATTCTGGCGGCTGGAACGCGCCGCCGCGCCCTGTTGCGGCTCGCTGGCAGTGCTGCGGCTGGCAGCGCCCCGCGCGGGGAGCGAGAACAAGTCGCGCAGCATCCGCTCGGCTTCCGTCGCCGAGATGTGAAGCAGCTTGAACGACCGGACGGTCATCCCCTTGTCGGGCGTGACCTTTCCCATGCCCTCCAGAACTTCGTAAATCGCCTGCACGTGCGAGGCCAGATCGGTGACGATCAATTTGTTGCTGGCCACCATCGGGATGGCCTTCCCCTGTGGGTACGGTCCGAGCAGGTCCTTGATTTCTTCCGAGGCCGTTTTGGCGTCGATGTTCGCCAGCGGGATGACGACGCTCAGATACTCGTTCTTCCCCCGCTTGGGCAACTCGCTCAAGGCGACGGTCGGGATCAGGTTGGGAGGCACCGGACCGCGCCCGAAATTGGCCACGACCAGAAACCGGTCGCGCCGCACCAGGATGAATCCCTTCTGAATCAGGTACCCGTTGATGATGTCCAGCGCCTCCTTTACGCTGTACGTCGACTTGTCGTAGTAGTTGAACGTGCCCGGCGGAGGTTCGTCCATGTCGAGGTTGAGTTTGGCGACCTCGGCGAACCGCTCGAGCACCGTTTTCCAGGGAGCGAACCGGAAATTGAACGCCAGGCGAGGTTCGGCGGCGTTTTCTTTTTCATCCCCGGCCGGCGGCTTCTCAGCACCGGCAAAATCAGCGACCACGGATTCTGTCTCGCCAGATGACGACGTCCTGTTTCCGCGCTCACCGCGGAAAGATCCCGGACGCCCGCCCCGCGGATCGGGCCTCGGCGGAGTTGTCTGCGACTGGTCCGGCTGCTCTCTCTTCACGCCCGCTCCCACCTTGTCTTCGGCGTCGGCGCTCTTCGGCGCGGCTGCGCTATCGGCCTCCTTCTGGACCTCGGGATCCACGGCTGCCGCGGGGGCGGATTCGTCGTCCCCCTCCTCACGGGTTGCAGCTTCTTGTGCAAATCCCGATCGACTCATCCCCGAAACGAGGAGGAGACTCAGAGCCAGCAAGGAACCGGAGACGATGCGTGGCATGTTAACTTCCCTATGCAACAGGAATTACTGCCTCGGCCCGACGGGAAAGTGCTCCAAATCCGCTCGACGAGTCGAAATACCAATACGTTTCGCAGCGAGCCTGGCCCGAGGGCGGTGTTAAATAAACGGTTGAAAAATCCATCGTAACCACGGATTCTGCCGGCCACAAGATCCGTTATTCTGCAAAACCGACCCTATCTCAAAAACTGTCAACAGCTTATGGTGATCTCCCGGGCAGTTTTCCGGAACCGGTTTGCCCAATTGGGAAAGGAAGACGTTCCGCGGCCCCATTCAGACTGATATGCTATTGAACACCATATCCTGATCCGTCGGCCCCTCTCTTTGCTCAAAAATCGCCATGAATTGCAAATTGCTGACACCGATCATCGCCACTTGGCTTGCGGGAAGTTTTTTCCCTGTCACCGTTTACGCTCAGGGCTTTGGCGGGCCCGATGGGGCCGACCCGGGCGCCGGCCAAGAAAAGCCCGCCCCGAAACCCCGCCCGCGCTGGCAGCAGCCTTTGAAGCTCCCCGAGCAATACCGTGCGAAAGACAAGGACAAGGACGGTCAGATTGGATTGTATGAATGGGACCGCAGGGACTTTGCCACTTTCCGCAAGCTCGATCTGAACCACGACGGCTTTCTCACCGCTGAGGAATTGACCCGCAAGCCGTCGTCCACGTCATCCAGATCGTTCCCCGGGGCGCCGGTGGTCAGAACTGAGGCGTCGTCCAGGCCTGCCTCGCCTCTGGCTGCGGGACCGACAACGGCAGCCGAAACGCCAGTCGCTTCCGCGGCGGATGCCGCCACCGTTTCCACGACCGACAAACGGGCTGCTTCTGCCGGTGACGAACCTGCAACCGCGACAACGCCGGCGACAGGCGCGGGCCGGTCCGACGCCGAGCGGCAGTGGGATCTTCTCGACAAAGACAAGGACGGAAAGGTGTCCGAGGCGGAATGGGGCAAGAGCTTTCTGACGCGAAAAAAATTCACCGATGCCGGCATTGCCGTCACCTTTCCGATGACCCAGGAGGAATTCAGCCAGCTCTATTCCCAACTCCCGGGTACCGGCAAGTAACCCGCGGGATGGCCTTCCGGGCTGGGCATCCATCAAGCGGGGGTGGCCGCAGCGCAGCGAAGCCCCGGGGGGTGAGCGTTCGTGGTACCGCCTCCTCAGGCGGTCAGGTGAGCAAGCACCTCCTGCTGGCACGACCCAGCCATCGCGCCTCGCCACTCTCTTGCGAGGATCGCGGTTCCGATACAAGATACGTTCGGAATTGCGACGCAGATCGTCGGGACGAGAATGACTTCGCCGACCACGACTTCACCGATCATGCCACCGTCGTGCGGCTCTCCCCTGCAGCGGAACTGGGTATGGTCCATTGCCCAGATCCTGGTCGGAATCGTCTTTACCGTCTGGCTCAGGTTCCGGGCGCGGGGAATGGAACGGCTG
>JBLMWR010000614.1:0-3680 GCA_050257335.1 Deltaproteobacteria bacterium
CGCAAATTCTTCGACCTTCTGCCCGATCCGCTTCAGCTCGGTCGCCAGGGCCCGGTCCGCCGCGGAAAGATCGGTGCGGGAGAACCACTCGTCAAGAAGTTTCGCGGCGTGCGGCGAGCGCGGATTCCACCGCTTCAGGACGTCGTAGGCGATTTCGCGGGCGGTCATCGATTTCCCACGAGCGCTGCCAGGTCTTCGAAAAATCGCGGATACGTCTTGACCGTGCATTCGGGGTTGGAAATGACGATGCCCGGCGCTCTCAGCCCCGTCACCGCGAAGCTCATCGCCATGCGGTGATCGTCGTACGTTTCGATCGTCGCCGGCGCGACCTCCGCCGGCGTGATCTTCAGTCCGTCCGCAAATTCTTCGACCTTCTGCCCGATCCGCTTCAGCTCGGTCGCCAGGGCGGCGACGCGGTCGGTTTCCTTGTGCCGGATATGGGCCACGTTCCGGATTCGCGTGGGTCCCCTGGCGAATGGAGCGATCGCCGCCAGCGTCTGGGCCGTGTCGCTGATGGCGTTCATGTCCACGTCCACGCCGTGCAGTTCGCCCCCCTTGACGGTGATGCTGTCGGGCCCGGAGGCGACTGCGCACCCCATCTGCGTGAGCACGTCCACGAACGCCACGTCCCCCTGCAGGGCGCCGCGCGAAAGGCCCGGGACGGTCACTTCTCCCCCCGTCACCGCGGCAGCGGCGAAAAAGTAGCTCGCCGCCGAGGCATCCGGTTCGATCGCGTACGGCCGCGCCCCGTATCGCTGCGGCCGCAGGCGATAGATCCCCGGGGCAGGAGACTCGATCGACACCCCGAACGCTTCGCACACCTTGACCGTCATCGCGGCGTAGGGCTCGGAAACGAGCGTGCCGGTGACTTCGATGGTGACGGGCTGAAGCGCCCCGGGGGCGACCAGGAGGAGCGCGCTGAGGAACTGGCTGGAGACTTCCCCGCCGATCTGCGCTTTCCCGCCGGTGATTCCCGAGCTTTCGACGAGCACCGGCGGGCAGCCGTTGTCGAATTCGCAGCGGACGCGGGCTCCGAGCGCCGTGAGCGCCGCCGTCAATTCGCCGATCGGCCGCTGCCGCATCCGCGCGTTCCCGTCGAGACGATACGATCCCCGTCCCAGGCAGCAGAGCGCCGTGAGGAAACGGATGCTCGTCCCGCTGTTCTCGAGGAACAGTTCGGCCTTCGTCGCCGGCGGAACGCCACGGCAACCGTCGATCGCGATCGTCGCCTCGGCCGGATTGTGCTCGAGGTGAATTCCCAGCCGTTTGAGGCTCTCCACCATCACCCGCGTATCCTGACTGTCGAGGACGCCAGTGAGCAGCGAGCGACCTTCGGCGAGCGCGGCGACGACCAGGGCGCGGTTGGTCAGGCTCTTCGATCCGGGGGGGCGCACCGTTCCCCGGACAGGATGCACTGCGGGGGCGATCGCGATGGTTGTGGGCATGGCCTCAGTATACCAAGCCGTTGGCGCAGATGCGGCAGGATGCCGCTTCGACGCGTTGGAGGTTCGCCGTTCGATGTTCCTCACTCCCCGCCACCGGCCTCAATTTCAGCGGAAAGCATGCGGCGGAAATTCTTTGCGTCTTTGCGCCTTTGCGTGATTCCCTGCTTGAGACGAGCGCTCGTGGTCGGATTGTTCACCCCGCGACTGGAAATATTCAGCACGCGGCTCATATTGCCTAAGACTCCCATTTTCGTAAATCCGATACTACTGAGAGAAAATCGAACGAATGATGCGGCATGGGACTTCGTGGCCGACTGCGACGGCCTGGAAGGGCCGTCCTGCATTGCAGAGATTCGGCACCGGCGAGCGAGTCAGGATTTGCGACCATGAATATCAACGGACGCCTGCTGCTTCTTGTCGTCGCGACGGGACTGTTTGTGCGGGTCTGGATGGTGAACGACCGCCCCCGCGCACGAAACCATCCGCCGACGCGCCCTCAAATCGCGTCCAGGATGCCTCCCCCGGACCCCGCCACCGCCACTCGTCCCGGCCGCGTGGTCGCGCGCCCCGTTTCCCTCACCAGCGCCCTGGCCGCCACGCGGGAAGATTCACTCCGCATTCCGAATTCTGCATTCCGCATTCCCATCCCCCCCGCGGCCGCTGTCGAAGAAATCTGGACCCTGACAACCTGCCCGATTCCCTTGCCGGCCGGACTTGGCAGCGGCGTCTACCGCGTCGTGGACGATACCGGCCGGGTGGCGCGACTCGAAATTGCACCGTCCCCTGCCGCAGCGCAGGAGGCGAGCGCATCCTTCGTCACGCCGGAGTTTTCCATGACGACCGCCGGCTCGTCGCGCTGGTATTTCATTCGTCTGCAAATGCCGGTCGCTGTGTGGCCAATCGTGCACTCGCCCGAGGCGCCGGTCTCCGATTCGGCTACGGATTCGGCCACGGGAGACGAGCGACCGCTGTGCACGAACCGGAAGTTCGACTTCACCGGCTACGTCGATCTGAACTGGGCCGGCGCCCCCGACCCCGAAGAAATCGCCCGCCCCGAACCCCCCGACCTGCCGGTGCCGCGGTAGCCGGTTGTGGCGCGGAAGCGCAGGCTGGCCCGCGAAACGAGCACCTGCAAACCAACCTGTCGCCGGCCAGATCGAGTCCCGCGCCGCAACCGGTTGGCTTCGTGACGCCGTTTCCCGCGCGTCGCGTCCGCGCGTGGCCCGGGCCCGGTGCCGGACCGGAAACGGAATGCCGATACCCCATCTCGCGGAGCGCGATGACGACATTGTAGTCATCTCGGTCCTCCGAGATGGTGTCCGTGCCCTCCCCGCAAGTCCGCCCGCCGCTGGCCAGTTCGTGTCCTGCGCCGCAGCCGGTTGGCTTCGTGACGCCCCGTCGCCGGCGGCCCCGGCCACCCCTGCTTCAAGGGGGCTTTGTACGATGCCGCGATTCCCTGCCGCCTTGACTAGAAGACAGAATGTCTTATAATCGGGAATGGCGTCCTTCACAATGCGCCGGAATTCGCGATTCGCGCCGGCAATTCATCACCTTCCGGAGAGGCCGATCGATGAAGCCTGTTCCGCGGCGTCTGTTCGCCCTCGCTTACGTCGCCCTCTCGCTGGCGGCGATCGCTGTCGCCGAAGACCGCGAGTCGCCTGGTTCTCCGGATTCGCCCGGCGGCGCGTCTTCGCAGTCGAGCCAGGAACGCGCCGACGAGCTGGCCCTGCTGGCGAAGACCGCGGCGAGTTACACGGTCAAGCTTGACGGCAATCGACCCGCCGAGTTCGATCGCGAGCCGGCGTTCCGCTGGAACAATTTGATTGCCGGAACGAAGGACGCGGCCCTGTTTTTGTGGATGGCCGACGGACGCCCCGCCGTCGCCTGCACGATTCTCTGGCGTCCCGAGCTGGGGATGTTCCACGAGTTTCAGTCTCTGGCACTGCAGCCGCTTCAAGCCGAACGGGCTGGCAAAAAGGAATGGGAAGTCTCCCAGCCCGGGATCAGATTTGCGCCCGTGGCCGGCGCGCCGCAGCCGGAATCGACCGCAGCCAGGCGCCTGAACCAGATGAAAAAGCTGGCCGGCCAATTCAGTGCCGAAGTCGTGAAAGGGCCTCCCGCCTATCCGGAAGGCTCGGTCTGGCAACTGCGACTGTTGCCCAAGCCCGTCGCGCGTTACGGTGGATCGCAACACCCGGCCCGCGACGGCGCGGTTTTCGCTTTCTGTCAGGATAC
>JBLMWR010000615.1:0-7847 GCA_050257335.1 Deltaproteobacteria bacterium
TCGGCGGAAAAAGATCGGAGATCGGCACGGGGGCCGTGGGGCGGATGACCGTCCCCTGATGGGCGACCGGCAGAAAGCCCGACGAGAAATTGCCGGCCTGGTTGTAGGGGAGGCCGCGCGAGTCGGGGAGCACGACGAACGCCGGCAGGTCGTCAGTGAGCCGGCCCAGGCCGTATGAGATCCACGCGCCCATGGACGGGAAGCCGGGGGTGAGGAACCCGGTGTTCTGCATGTAGCTCCCCGGGCCGTGCACATTCGTTTTGGACTGCATGGCCATGAGGAATGCCAGGTCGTCGACGCATTCGGCCGTATGGGGGAAAACTCCGCTCACCCACCGCCCCGTCTGGCCGTACTGTTTCCATTCGAAAGGGCACTTCATGACGTTCCCCGGGACACTTGTGGCCGCCGCCTTCAGCCCGAAGTCGACCTTTTCCCCGTGTCGGCGGATCAGCTCAGGTTTGTAGTCGAACGTGTCCATCTGGCTCACGCCGCCGTTCATGAAGAGCTGGATGACTCGTTTCGCCCGGGCCTTGTGATGCAGGCCGCCGTTGAATTCGCTCTTTGGTCGCGGCACGTCCGCCAGCAGCCCCTCGGTCCCCAGGAGCGAGGCCAGCGCGAGGCCGCCGAGCCCGCCCCCGGCGCTCCACAGGAATTCGCGACGGGATGTGGACATTGTCGACGAGTCTCGCCGTTCCATTTTCATCATTGCAACCGCATTTGAGGTATCCATGCTGTGGCCAGTCTTCTGAGCCACTGGACGTTACCGCATGTCTCGAGCATCCGCAGGAAGGGCTTCCAATCCCGTCCGTGACTATCGTGAATTGTCAACAGCGCCGAAGCAAACACCCCGAATGACCCAACCCGGCCCACGGCCGGGTCGAGTTCTGTTCGATCGGCGCCACTCCTTCGCGGGCCGCGCAAGTCTGAACTGTTTGCAATGCGGCTGCGCGCGGATCAACAAGATCCGGATGAACTCGGTTTTCAGTGATGCCCTCAATCCGTGTTTCGTCCGTGTTCTCTCCGTGGCTCTTCTCCTTCAATTCACAAACATGAACTCATTGCTGTTGAGCAGCATTCGCACGGCGTTGGCCAGGCCGTGTTTGGTCGCGTAGGCGGATACCAGCTCGATCTCACGCGCCGTCGCCGGGCGGTTGAGAATCAGGTCGTAAGCCGAGGAGATTCTTCCTGCCAGGTCGGGTGACGACTTCTCGAGCCGTGCGGCGATGTGTTCGCTCTGCCGGACGATAAACCGGTTGTGCAGCATCGCCAGGGCCTGCAGCGCGGTCACCGAGGCGCTGCGGACGGGAGTCAATTGCGAAGCGTCGGCGCAGTCGAGCGTCTCCATAAACGGATCGGGAAGCGTCCGGAAGATGAACCGATAGACGCTGCGGCGATGGTTCTCGGGATTGTCGACGTCGAACGACAGATAATCGACGATCGGCGTCACGTGGATTCCGGGAGACTGAACGAATTGCTTCACCGACGGCCCCCCCATCGCCGGGTCGAGCTTGCCCGACACGCACAGGACGGCGTCGCGGATCGACTCGGCGTCGAGCCGCGTGCGGTTCATTCGCCACAGGTAGCGGTTATCGCCGTCGAGCTCGGCGAGTTTCGGTATGCTGCGTGACGACTGCCGGTACGCGCTGCTGGTCACCAGCAACCGGTGCAGAGATTTGAGCGACCCGCCATGCTCGTGAAACGTTACCGTCAGCCAGTCGAGCAGCTCGGGATGCGTGGGGAGCGCCCCCATTCGTCCGAAATCATTGGAGGTATCGACGATGCCGCGGCCGAAGTGATACTGCCAGACTCGGTTGACAATCGAACGCCACGCCAGAACGTTCCTCGGATCGACAACCCAGCGCGCCAGGGCGACCCGGCGGCTCCCTTCGTCGTTCGGGTCGGCCAGTTCAAACCGCGATTCGAGCCCCGGAATGCATGCCAGCGCCCCCGGCTGCGCGGCAGCACCGGGTTTGTTGATGTCGCCCCGCGCAAGCACATGGACCGTGCGCGGCGTCGCCGCCGGACGGAACGAGCCGTCCGGTTGAAAGTGGTTCGTCGCCGCGTACACCTTCTGTTGCGCCGGCAGCGCCGCCAGCTCGCGGTCCGCCTTTTCCAGCAAGACATGGGCCGCAAGAGCGGCGCGGCTTTGGAGGCTGCGATCGGCGAGGGGCGTCCGCAGAATCTCGGTGATCTCGCGCGGGAGCACATCGGCTTGGACGGGGAGCGGCGCCGGAGCGCTCGTCACCGACAGGCGCACCCGGCCGATCAGGTGACCGCCCCCGTGAATCTGTTCCAGTTTCACAGTGACGGTCGTTCCCGCGGCGAAATCCACGGGCTCGGCGGATTCGAAGACGGCCAGGTGCGACTTTCCCACCTGCGGATAAATCCCCCACGCCGTTCCCGGATTGCCGTCGAGTGCCATCGCAATCGTCCAGCCCTCCTGATTGAAATCGGCCTTCGGATTGATGAGCCTGACCGGTTTCGCGGCTGCCGGGTCGGTGACGCCGCGGGGCGCCGCGACGACCTGGATTTCATTCAGGTGCAGATTGCCGTTGTCCTGCCGGCCGGGACCTTTCATCGGCAAAGAATCATCCGTCAGGACTTCCAGCCGCAGACCGGTGATTCTGGTCGCGGCGGTCGAGGCGACGATCGTGCAGGTGTCTTTTTCGGGCCGATCCCCACAGGAAAGGACTGAGCCGTCAGGCTGCTTCGTCAGCTTGGCGCCGCCGGCCGAGGTGAACGTTTCCGGGTCGAGAATCTGCCACGCGACGGCCGAATCGGAGAGCCTTTTTTCCCACGCGGCGACCTCGGCCTGCACCATTTCGGCCAGCAGCGACGAGTCGGCTTTTGAGGCCAGCCCGGGGAGTTCGGCCTTACGTGCCGCCAGCTCGCGCCGCTTGCGGGCGATCTTCGGGTCGGGGTCGTAGGCCCGCTCGGCCTTGTCCACCCCGGCGAAGACCGCCTGCAGCCGGTAATATTCGTCCTGCGTGACGGGGTCGAACTTGTGTTCATGACAGCGGGCGCAGTGCACGGTCGTGCTGACCAGCGTCGACATGGCGGTCGTCACCATGTCGTCGCGGTCGAGATAACGTGCGATCTCGCGGTCGATCGTGTCTTCACGGATGTCGCGCAGTGAACTTTCGTCCCATGGCCCGGTCGCCAGAAAGCCCGTGGCCGCTATCGCCTCGGCGTCGTCCGGATACAAAACGTCCCCGGCAAGCTGTTCCTCGACGAACCGGGCATACGGCTTGTCGGCGTTGAGCGAACGGATCAGGTAATCGCGGTAGGGCCATGCGTTCGGACGCGGGCGATCCTGGTCGTTGCCGTGCGTCTCGGCGTAATGTGCGATGTCCATCCAGTGCCGCGCCCAACGCTCGCCGTAGGCGGGGCTCGCCAGCAAACGGTCCACGAGCCGCTCGTACGCGTCGGGCGCCTCGTCGGCAAGAAACGCGGCGGCCTCCGCAGGTGTCGGCGGGAGTCCCAGCAGATCGAACGTCACCCGCCGCAGCAATGTCCGCCTGTCGGCCGGCGGCGATGGGGCGAGCCCTTTCTCCCGGAGCTTTGCCAGAATGAACTGATCGAGCGGCGTGTGGACCCACGCGGCGTCGGTGGCCGATTCCGCTTTCGGGACCGCCGGTTTCACGAGCGGTTTCAGCGACCACCATTCGTCGGCCGCCTCCGCCTTGCGAAGTGGTCCGGCGTAGCCCGCGCCGTCGTCGAGCCAGCCCGTGAGGATCGCAATTTCGTCGTCGCCAAGCTTCTTGCGTTTGAACGGCATCCCTGGTTCGACTGCGTGCGTGATCCGTTGATACATCGAGCTTTTGGCGGTGTCGCCGGCAATTAACACCGGCCCCCCTGCCCCACCCTTCAGGAACCCTTCCCGCGTCGTGAGGTCAAGCCCGCCCCGCGTCAACCGCCCGCCGTGGCACTCGACGCAATTCTTCTCCAGGATCGCCGCCGCCGTCTTCTGGCGGAACTTCACGTCCGTTTCAGGCGCCGCCTCATCAGCCGAAAGACGGGCGTGCGCGAAGAGGCAAAGCCACGGCAGCGCGCATAAGACGGGCACGCGTGGTGCGATCGCGGACTGGGATCGGAGGCCTTTTTTGTGCCGCATCGTCGTCCATCAGGAGAAAACGGATGGGCCGTTATCGACGAATCCATGTTATCCGTTCTGGCAAGCATTTTGAATGGCAAGCCGAGTCGCCCGGCTGCGGCGCGATCGGGTTGTCTCTGGCGCGGGGGCTGGCCGGGAAAGGAATGCACAGACCTCATCTCGCGGAGCAAGATGACTGCATTACTGCACCAGCCCGCGGGTCAGTTCCATGAACGCCGTTTCGAGGTTCAATTCCTCTTCGCGGAAGAGCAGCAGCTTCAAACCGTTCTCCACGAGGAGCGTCGGCAGGAAGCTGTAGTCGTGAACTCCCTTTTTGAGCGTCACGACCAGCAGATCAGGGGGGCGAATGTCCACTTTGTCGACGTCGTCGTGCGGATCGAGGAGCCTGGCCGCACGTTCGACGTCGCCGGCCACGCGGACGTGCAGAATGATCGCCTGCCGGACCATTTTCATGACCTCGTCGACGCGGCCGTTGGCGCACAGAATTCCCTTCTCGATCATGCCGACCTTGTTGCAGACGTCGGCCAGCTCGGGAAGGATGTGGCTGGAGACCATGACGGTTTTGTTCAGTTCGCCGAGGCGCTTCAGGAGCTGGCGGATTTCGATGCGGGCCCGCGGGTCGAGGCCGCTGGCCGGTTCGTCAAGCAGCAGCACTTGCGGTTCGTGGAGCAATACCCGCGCGAGGCCAATCCGCTGCGTCTGCCCGCGCGAAAGCTGGTTCACCATGGCGTCGCGCTTGAACGTCATATCCACCAGCTCGAGTTTCTCTTCGCAGACCTTCCGCCGCGCCGGCCCGTTGATGCGATATGCGGCGGCGAAAAACTCCAGGTACTCGATCACCTTCATGTCGTCGTAGACGCCGAAGAAGTCCGGCATGAAGCCCACCAGCCGCCGGATCTCCTGGGGGTGCGTGTAGATCGACTTGCCGCATACATACGCTTCCCCGTAGTCAGGATTCAGCAGCGTCGCCAGCATCCGCATGGTGGTGGTCTTGCCAGACCCGTTGGGGCCGATGAACCCGAACACGTCTCCTTCGTCGAGCTTCAGGTCGACCTGGTTGACGGCGATGATGTTGCCGTAGCGTTTCGTGAGTTTGATGGTTTCAATCACAGCGGTTTTCCTGCGGGCGGCGAGCTGGGCCGCAACTGCTCGTTGAGGTTGGGTATGGTCTTTTCGACCGCGGCGTCGCGCTGCTTGACCGGGAACACCAGCCGGACCCAGGTGTCGCGTTCCGCCGGCTGCGCCGGTTTTCCGTCAACCGCGACCCGCGCGGCGGCGGACGGAATGCGGCCGATCAGCACGCCGCGCCCCAGTTGCATGATGTCAGTCAGCTCGAGGCTGCGGAGCGCCGCGTCGGCAAGGCCCGTGTAATCGGTCCCGCCGGCGGCCTCGTGAAACGAGAGCATTCGCACCTGGTAGGCCCGGTCGCGTGCAAGCGGATTATAAATTTCGGTCGTCGTCGTGAGCTCCGTTTCGCGGGACCCTTCCCTGGTGCGGCGCATCTGCTGCTCACCCGTCAGCAAGGCCTTCAAGTCGCGCTGCCGCACCGACTCACCGCTCGGCCGCCAGGCGGCATGCGGCTTGAGCGTGGCGTTGGTGGTGGTTGGAAGGTACGCCCAGCCCCCAACGACCAGCAGGCAGTCTTCGAGCGGCACGTTGAGATTGTGGGCGATCGTCCCCTTCAACTGCCCCGCCCCAAACGTTTCGAGACGGCAATCGACGACAGGCTCGGGCAGCACGTCGCTCCAGGCCGTCGAGAGCGTTCTGGCAGACCACTTCGCGACAGGAATGTTTTCGACGTGCGCGGCGGCGGGCGCGAACCGGTAGCCGCGCCCGCCGAAGCTCGCTGCGCCAGATCGATACATCCCGCCCACCGCATTTTCCGGAGGCGCGACCCAGCTCATTTGCACGTCAGACGCAGACTTCGATCGGGCCGCGCCACCCAGCACCTGCCCGACGTCCGGTTCCACAGCGACCGAGAACCGGCGGTGCTCGGGACTGTAGAGCGACACCCAGGTGCGGGCCCGCAGCGCGCTCGTCTGTGAGTCGATGTCGAAGAGGTCGAACTGGTTGACCAGAAGGTCGCGACCGTTGGTGCTCGAGGCTTCCCAGACGGCGGCGGCGAAGGCGGCCCCCGCCAGCATCGGGAACGTCAGCCACGTCAACTCGGGGCGGCGCAGCAGGCCATGGACGAACAAGTAGTCGACAGGGCCGATCAACGCGACGTACAGCAGAATCAAACCCATGACCCACCAGTAGGAAAGACGGCGGACCGCCGGAAAATCTTCGTGGGTCTGCTGGAACTGCGTGGCCAGATCGGTGACCCCCACGTGCGTCAATTGCCGGTTCAGTTTTCGCGCGGCCGCCGGCGCCGAATGCGCATTCCCCCCGGCCAGCTTTTCCAGAACGGATCTCAGCGCCGGCCAGTCCGAGAGCGGAGGAATGTCAATGTCCACCCCGACGACAGTCAGGCGGCCGAATCCGTACGGGACGCTGGCCACCAGCGGCTGCGTTGCGCCCGGCTGTCTGACAACAACGTTCGCCGCGGGAAGCCTGCCCAGACGGGCGCTCATCACCGTCCCGGAAACCTTGAGAGGTGCATGCTGCCCGGCGAATGCTTCGAGGCTCGACAACTGCCGCAGCGGCGACTGGCCTTCAACCACGATCGGCGCCATCCACGCGGCCAGCGGCGATTCCCGAAACGCGGCCGTTTCGCTGCCGACTGAGATCAGCAGATGTCCGCCCCCCCCAACCCATTTCTGCAAGAGGGCATTGCGCTCGGTGGTGATCCCGCCGAGAAGCGACCCGCCACCGGCAGCCTTGCCGGTCGGCAGAATGAGCAGATCCACCGATTGCAGCGACCGCCAGTCGGCCGGAAGCTCCTGCAGAGATTGGTAACGGACGATGCGGGGCTCGCGCGCCGATTCGGGATTCGCGGCAGCCGCATCAGCATCAGCATCCGCATCGGCATCCCGAGACGAACGTTTTGTGACATCCAGATTCCCGAGCGTGATCCACAGCGGACGATCGAGCCGCAGCGCCGGGCGAAGCTCAGAATCGGCGGCGTTTGCAGCGCGGAGCCGCCGGCTGGCGAGCGTGTGCCCCCGGGAATCCTGGACACGCACGTGCAATTCGCCGCTCAAGCGGCCGGTGCGGAAAGACGTTTCACAGCGCACCGGGGACCCGGATTTCAGATCGAACGAGGGCCCCGGGAGCGACGTGAGATTGTCGTCGGGATCGGGGGCGTCTATGACGAGGGTGACCTGCCGCTCATCGTCCGATCGCATCGTAGCCCACAGCGGCGTCCACTCGCCGATCTTGTAGGCCCCGTGGAAACCGATTTCGACCTCGTCGATCGAAACGGCCGCCGCGCGGGTTTGCCCTTCCGGGACCGGCGCCGCCCGGTCCTGCGACCGCGCCAAGGGAAGGGCGCTCAGCAGGGCCAGCAGTCCCGCCATCGACAAACGTATGACCCGACGCAGATGAATCGGAATGGCGGAGCGGACAGAATTCAAAGCGGGCCTGGGATGAAGCGGGCGAAAAGTGGAAACATTTCTTTTAGCGGATCGAACGCCGGGAAACAATGCGGCGACATGATGCAGTGCCGCCCGGTCCATCCGGGGAGTCCCCTTGATACGTCCGGCCCGGCGTTTCCGATGGAAATCGCCGGAAAATCCCCAGTCTCGGGTAAACAATCGGGCGGCCGTTGTTTCCCGCAGGGCGGGCTTCCTCA
>JBLMWR010000616.1:0-5606 GCA_050257335.1 Deltaproteobacteria bacterium
AGCTATTGGTCTTCGACCGCGACTTGACTCCGCTCGAAGTCGCCACCGCGGGCGGATTCGAAGTCCCAACCAGCGAGGCGGCCCGATTCGAGCACTACCTGCTGCGCCAGGATGAGCCTTATCGCGCGGCGCTGAAGGAGCTGCACGATCTGGGGACTGCAGAGAACGATCTCGTTTCGAAAGTCCGGCAGGTCATGGTGATGAAAGAGCTTCCTGAACCGCGACCGACGCACGTTCTCCGCCGCGGCGCTTACGACGCCCCCGGCGAGATCGTCGGCCCCGGCACCCCGGCCAGCATTCTTCCCTTTCCGGACGACGTCCCGCGCAACCGACTGGGACTGGCCCGCTGGCTCGTCGACGACCGCAATCCCCTCACTTCCCGCGTGACGGTCAACCGCTTCTGGCAGATGTTTTTCGGCCGCGGGCTGGTCGTCACGGCTGAGGACTTCGGCAGCCAGGGACAGCCTCCCACGCACCCCGAGCTGCTCGACTGGCTGGCCCGGCATTTCATGGAGAGCGGCTGGAACGTCAAGGAGCTGTGCCGGTTGGTCGTGCAGTCGGCGACCTACCGGCAATCGACGGTCCCCTGCGACGCGAAACTTTATGCGGAAGATCCCGACAATCGGCTGCTCGGGCGCGGCCCGCGCTATCGGCTTCCGGCCGAGCAGGTCCGGGACAACGCCCTCGCGGTCAGCGGCCTGCTGGTGGGCAAGATCGGGGGCCCGAGCGTCATGCCCTATCAGCCGGCCGGCTTGTGGGAAGAATCGGGGACGGGCAAAACATACGCGCAGTCGCACGGCGAGGGGCTCTACCGCCGCAGCCTGTACACGTTCTGGCGGCGGACATCACCCCCGCCCAGCATGACCACGTTTGACGCCACGAGCCGCGAAGTGTGCATCGCCCGCCGCGAGCAGACCTCGTCGCCGCTGCAGGCGCTCGTGCTGCTCAACGACCCGCAATTCGTCGAGGCCGCGCGCGTGCTGGCCGAGAAACTGATCAAGCAGGAAGGAAGCACCGTCGAGTCGCGTCTCGAAACGGCGTTCCGGTTGCTGACCAGCCGGCGGCCATCGGAGAAAGAACGCGAGGTGTTGCTGAAACTTTACCACGACCAGCGCGAGCATTTTGCGAAAGCCCCCGACGAGGCCAAAACCCTGCTGTCGTTCGGGGAAACGCCGCGCGATGAAAAGCTCGACACGACCGAACTGGCCGCCACGGCGATGGTCGTCCGGCTGCTGTTCAATTTCGATGAATGCGTCACGAAGCGGTAAGTGAAGGGAAGAGAACAGACAGGAAGATTTGAGTGGAGCTGGAAGTCGAGCCAGCGCCGTGGCGGACAGATTTGTACAGATTTGGAGGGGCGCGATGATGCAAAACAGGTTGTGTTCCGGTCGATTTCCCGCTCTTGGGCTTTCTCGCCGGCAGTTTTTGAATCGGTTCGGTATGGGACTCGGGGGGATCGCTCTCGCCGATCTTCTGGCGGGGCAAAACCCGATTCGCGCTGGTTCGACACCCGGCGTGCTCGCGGCGCCGCATCATACGGCAAAGGCCAAACGGGTCATTTATCTCTTCCAGAGCGGCGGGCCGTCGCAGCTCGAGACGTTCGATTACAAGCCGCTGCTCAATGAGAAACAGGGGCAGCAGCTTCCCGATTCGGTCCGCATGGGGCAGCGACTCACGGGGATGTCCGGCAATCAGGCGACGCTCCCGCTGGCGGGATCGATTTTCAAATTCCAGCAGCACGGGCGGAGCGGGGCGTGGATCTGCGACCTGTTGCCGCACACGGCCAAGGTCGTCGACGACCTGTGCGTCATCCGCTCGATGTACACCGAGGCGATCAATCACGACCCGGCGATCACCTTCCTGCAGACCGGCTCGCAGATTTCCGGCCGACCCAGCATCGGCGCCTGGCTCAGCTATGGCCTGGGAAGCGAGAACGACAACCTGCCGGCGTTCGTCGTGCTGATCACGAAAGGAAAAGGGGACCAGCCGCTCTACTCGCGGCTGTGGGGAACGGGCTTTTTGCCGACACGTTATCAGGGAGTGCAGTTCCGCTCGGGCAAGGACCCGGTGCTTTATTTGAACAACCCGCCGGGGGAAGACTCCGCCAGCCGACGCAATCTGCTCGACCGGCTCAAGGAGCTGCACGAGCTGGAATCGGAGGCCACGGGGGATGCCGAGCTGTCGGCCCGCGTCGGCCAGTACGAGATGGCGTTTCGGATGCAATCCAGCATCCCCGAAGTCACCCATCTCGCTTCCGAGCCGCAGCACATTTTCGATCTCTATGGACCGGACTCGAAGACCCCGGGGACGTTCGCCTCCAATTGCCTGCTCGCCCGGCGGCTGGCGGAGCGCGGCGTCAAGTTCATCCAGCTCTATCACCAGGGGTGGGACCAGCATGGCGGACTGCCCAAGGGAATTCAGGTGCAGTGCCGCGAAACCGACCAGCCCGCGGCGGCCCTGCTCACCGACCTCAAGCAGCGCGGGCTGCTCGACGAGACGCTGGTCGTGTGGGGAGGCGAATTCGGGCGGACGAATTATTCACAGGGGAAGCTCACGGCGACCGACTACGGCCGCGACCACCATCCGCGGTGCTTCAGCGTATGGATGGCCGGCGGGGGGATCAAGGCCGGGACGGTGTACGGCGAGACGTGCCCGTTCGGATACAACGTGGTGCAGGACGGCGTGCACGTGCACGACCTGCACGCCACGATGCTGCATCTGCTCGGGATCGACCACGAGCGCCTCACCTTCCGCTTCCAGGGCCGCGACTACCGCCTCACCGACGTCCATGGCAAGGTGGTCAATGACATCGTCGCGTAAAGTAACGCGTTGCAATCCTGCCAATGGGTGCGGCCTGGCAGGGGATATCCCGGAACATGATAAATCTTGGGAGAGCGGCCGAATTCCCCCATCACAACCACCAGCGTTCGCTCGAACATTCCATGATCGCCGCACTCGATGTGCATTACGACGATTCTCGATCGCGCGCAACCGGCGCGGCGGTACTGTTTGAGAATTGGGACGCGGCCGTTCCGACTGCCGAATACACCGGGGACGTCGAGAACGTTCAGCCGTACGTGCCAGGCGAGTTTTTCCGGCGGGAGCTTCCCTGCCTGCTGGCGCTCATTGCCAGAATACAAGAACCTGTTGATCTGCTGATCATCGACGGTTACGTTCAACTGGGCGACAGGCCGGGCCTTGGCCACGTCCTTTGGGAGCGGCTGTCGAAAACGAAACCGGTAATCGGCGTGGCGAAGTCGCGGTTCGAGGGCGCCGCGGCCGTCGAAGTCATCCGCGGGGACAGCAAAACGCCTCTGTTCGTTACCGCGATCGGGATCGATCCCGCCGAAGCCGCCTCCGATATTCGCCGGATGCACGGCCCCTACCGAATCCCGACGCTATTGAAGCGAGTCGATCGCCTGGCCCGACGACGATGACTTGGATTTGGCGGAGCGAGCGGCTTACAGAAAATTAATCGCACGGCAATTTTCGCCCGTCGCGTTCTCCTCAGCGACGCGGTAAGCTGGAGGCGACGGTTCTCGTCCGCGATCCAGGGCCCCTTGCCGCCGACGTGACAAAGCACCAGGATTTGTGAGGGCTATAGTGTCCAACCGATTGCAGGATGATAAGGAGCGACTCGGGCTGCCGGCGCGTCGAATCCGCGGGACAGGCACGTCGCAAGAATGTGATTCCTCGGCGACCTCGATGCGCCGCTCGGAGCCAGTCCCCTTTTTCATCCGGCCGCTGCAGGGCGCGATCCGCCGGTGGTCGATGGCGGTGCTTCTGCCGTTCCTCGTCGGGGGAGGCCTGACCGTCGGCGAATCATCCCGCGGGGACGAAAAGTCGGCGAAGCGGTCGTCGAAGGTTGCGGCGGTTTCGAAGCCCGCGTCCGCGCGAAACGCTGCCGATGAGGCGCCCGATGAGGCGGACGTGGACGAAGACATATCGGCCCTGGTCGTGCCGCAACACTTGCTGGGCAAGGCCAAAGAGGCCGACCGATTGAAGTACGCGCAGGAGCTGCGGGGAGTCCTCATGGAGGGGTTCCACGAGAAGGGCGACGGGCTGGAGGCGGCCCGCAGGCATTATGAAGCCGCCCACCGCGTCCCGGGCGACGACCCGCGCGCCGCTTACGCCTACGCTATGGCGCTCGTGGCGCACAAGAAGTCCGCCGTGGCGCTGGAGCAATTCCGCGCCGCGGCGAAGCTGAAAGCAGCCCCGTTTCTCCCGGCTCTGCAGGGGATTGCCTGGATGAGCCTGTCGCGCGGCGAATATCCGCAGGCCTTCACGGCGCTCCGAGATCTGGCGCAGCGGCTCGAGGAATCGCACGAGACGTGGCCGACTGCGGCGGACAAGGAGCATTCCGCCGAGTGGCTCGGCCGCACCATCGGTTTTCTTGCCGGTCCGGGGAAAATCGCCGCACAGGCCGCGCCCATCGAAGCGCTCGCGACCGAAGTCGCGCGGCTGCTGACGGCCGAACGCCGGCAGGCCTACGACCGGGGCCTCAAAGCGGCCGTCGCGCGGTGCGACGAGCTGAAGGCGCTTGCTGCGCGCCCGGCCGAGGAGCTGCTGGCGGAATCCCGGCAGACGCGCGATGAACTTCTGGCGGCAGCCGCGGTGGCCGAGAGCGAGGCCAGGGCGCTCGAGGACGAGCTCCGCGAGCTCCGAAAACCGCACGACCGGAAGCTGGCGGACCTGAGCCGCGACATGCGCGCGAGCGCCGCGAAGATCAAATCGACCGAGCCGAAGATCGAAGAGGCCGAGGCCGAGATCGAGGAGTTTTCGAAGCCGAAGCTGCATCCGCAGATGAAGAGTGGGGGATTCCGTCGTCCGGCGAAGCTCGTCGCCCGCAAGGAGAACGAGGGCGAGAAGCGGATTCGCGAGTCACAGCTTGGCTCGGCCCGGAAAAAGGTCGAGCATTTGCAGACGGCGGTTGAGGAAGCCCGGCAGGGGATCGCCGACGCCCGGAAGGAGCGTGACCGGGCGCGGGCTGAATTTCGAACGGCCACGGCCGACAAACGGCAGGCGCTGCAGGCCGCGCGGCGCAAGGCCGCCGAGCTGTCCGCCCGCGCCCGCGATTCCGAACAGGGGACGCTGACGCCCGAGAAGTTGAAAGCCCGCGTGACGGCGCTGGAGGCCTACGTGCCGCTTTATCCCGAAGTGGAAAAAGCCCGCCTGCTGGCGACGCTGACGCCGCCGGCATCGTAAAGCTCTCCCGCACGGCGGCGTGACGGAAGGGAACAGACAGGAAGATTACCGACACGAAGATTGACGAGTCGTCATTGACTGACTGTCAGGGACGTTGCCGGTGCAGGGTTCTGAGATTGACGAATTGGTGTCGGATGTTGATCCAGTGCGTTCCTTGTAGCGGAGTATGCGCGAGAAATCGCCGCAGGTGAACAGGAAGGGCGAGCGGCGTACGTGAGGCTCTCGGCATACGAACCACTGGATCTACCGGCACCTTCACCGTGACTCGGTGAACCGGATAAGTCCGTGTAAAAAAATAACTTCCTCAATTCGTTTTGTTACAATGAACTCACCGTTACTTGGAACCTGTGACAGGGAGGTGAGTTCGTGGCTAAGGAATGCACTACACGGGAGGTCCATCG
>JBLMWR010000617.1:0-6826 GCA_050257335.1 Deltaproteobacteria bacterium
GTCCCTACCAACCCCGTGGGATGCCACCCACCGTCGCGACAGCGACTTTGGGTGGCACTTCCTCCCCGCACCCCCTTGCGAAGGCGGGGGGAGACGTCGGGCGTGGCGCGCGTTGAAACGCGCGGGGCAAGCCCCGCGACTATACACGCGGCGCGGCTATTGCGACGCCGCGATTTCCACGCGGCGGCGGACGTCGGTCTGCAGGAGGGCAATCAAAACGCCAATCACCACGTCGACCAGCAGGAATCCCCCCTCGGGAGCAGCGGTTCCGTTGACCGCTGCGAGCAGCCCGAGAAGCGGCATGCCGCAGCATGAAGCGACGAACGCGCCGCCGGCCATGACCGCCAGTGCCAGGGGCAATGCGCCCCAGCGAACGACGAGCGAGAAAAACATCGTGAGGGTCAGAAAGAGGAGCCACACCAGACCGTAAAACCAGCGGCTGGGGAGAATGAGGCACTTTGCGAGCTGCTCGACGCCGTCGGGCCAGACCAGGCAGCCGGCCAGCAGCCAGAACAGCGCCGGAATGAGGGCCGGAGCGCAGCCGGCGATTTTCGAGTAAATGATCGTGGAAGTGCGGATCGGGAGCATCGCCAGGATCGGGAGCGTCCGGTCGCGCCATTCGTCGTGAAGGACCACCGACGCATAGAGCCCCGATTCGATGACGATCACCGCCAGCATCGCGTCGGCGACGAACTCTCCGGCGCGGGCGAACGGGTAATTGTAATACCGTTCGGCAGCCCAGAAGATCGTCATCGTCATCAGCCCATAGGCCACGAATTTCACGATCTGCACGGGTATCCCGCCGGCGACGAAATGGAATTCCTTCCACGCCAGGATGCGTTGGCCGGGCCGGGGGCGACGGCTTTGTCCGAACCGCATCAGTGGCGCCAGGATGTCGGCTCGCGGAGAACGCGCGACGTGGACGCCGCGCGTGAAATGGTTGAAACCGGCCCACGCCACGAAAAAGAAGACGAAGGCGCCCCCCAGCGAGAACAGCACCTGCTGGCCGACGGGTGATTCGGCAAACCCCGTCTTCATGATCACCTGGATGCGGTGTCCCACCGACACGGCCTGAGACATCAGGGCGGCCTGTTCGAGCGCATCGGCGACCGCGCCGCGCGCCGCGATCAGCCCCCCCGTCTCGAGCCCGAGGGCGACAGACCGGATCGCGGCGGCGGTGAAAAAATACACGACCAGCAGGATTCCCGTGACCGCCGAAGCCAGTCCGCCGCGGCGAAAGACGACTGAGTTCAAGAGCCCCACGTTGGCCAGCAGGATCATATACGCCGTGAGCGAGAAATAAGCGGCCAGCACCTGCTCCAACATCACTCCCCCGAGGGTGATCGCCAGGAGCGTGAACGGGAACTGGACAAGCAACAGCAGAATGGCCCCCAAAAGCCGGCTGGTCGATTTCCCCAGCAGGATCCCCAGCGGATCGATCCCGGCCAGCTTCAACAGGCCCAGCGTCTCTTCTTCCTTCTCTTCGGTAATGGCCGTCGCGAAGAAGCTGACCCCCGCCAGCGAAATGAGAACGACGTTCAGCCAGGTCATGGCCTCGAAGAGCTTCAGTCCCGGGGCACCCATCAGAGTGCTGCTCGCCCACAGCGCATACCACAGGCTGAGATACACCAGCCACGCGAACCCCGCGCGGAACAGGTGCGTGCGCCACAGCCGCGCGTCGAGCCGGATCGCCCGGTGCAGCATGGCCAGCGTCCCGGTGAACACTATTCGAGCCCTCCGCGGGTGAGGTCCATGAAGGCCTCGTTGAGGTGCCGCCGCTCTTCGGCAAACGACACGATCGTCACCCCCATGTCGAGGATGCCTCGCAGAACGACGGTGGTGTCGGTGACCGACAGGTCGAAGGCGATGCGGTATTCGGGGCGGCCGTCGAGCCGCTCCAGCCGCACGATTCCCTCGAACTCCCTCAGCCGCCGTTCCAGCTCCGGCCATTCCCCCCCCACGCTCAGCCGGTAGGTGGGGTGCTCGTGGTTCTTGACCAGAAGCGCATGCATGGCGCCGCTGTACTTGATCCGCCCGGCGTCGATGATCGTCACGCTGTCGCACAACTCGGCGAGCTCCGAGAGGATGTGCGAGCTGATGAAGATCGTCTTTCCCATTCCCTTCAGTTCTTTCAGGATTTCCATGAGCTCGATGCGGGCCCGCGGGTCGAGCCCCGAGGCGGGCTCGTCGAGCAGGAGCAGTTCGGGGTCGCTGACAAGGACCCGCGCCAGGCTGACCCGCTGCTGCATGCCGCGCGAGAGCCCGGCGATCAGGTCGTTTTCGCGGGACCGCATGTCGGTGAGCGCCAGCACGTCTTTGATGACTTGGTCGCGCTGCGCCGTGGAAAGCCCGTAGGCGGCCCCGAAGAAGTCAAGGTACTCGAAGACCGACATGCGGCGGTACAAGCTGAAATGGTCGGGCATGAAGCCGATCCGCCGGCGAACTTCGCGGGTGTGGAGCGCCACGTCCTGCCCGAAGACACGGATCGAACCGGCCTGCGGTTCCAGCAGGGTGCAGACGATTTTAAGCGTCGTCGTCTTGCCGGCACCGTTGGGGCCCACGAAACCGTGCAGCGAACCGGCCTCGACGTCGAAGCTGGCGTTGCGGACGGCCCACCGCTCGCCGAACGACTGGCTCAAATTGCGGACTTCAATGGCCCGCGGATTCTGTGCAGATTCGGTCATCGGATTTCCGGTTCGAAAACGTCCAGACAATACAACACGTAACCTTCCTGTTTCTCAAACCGCGCATCCCTGGTGAACAGCGCGGGCGGCAGCGGCGCGTAAATCAGCAGCCGCACGCGGTCGTGCGGAAGACTGAACGCTTCGACTTCGAGCTGGTCGGCCAAATCGAGGCTGCGGGCCAGAAGCGGATAAAACATCGCCTCAAAGACGTCGGTCATCGTCGGTTCGCGTTCCGGTGGCGCGAAGGGCAGACGCTGCCAGCTCCCGCGGGGATTGACCAGAGAACGGAATTCATCGTACTCGTTCACGCGGCAGAGCGACGCCAGAGGGCCGGCATCGGAGGAGAGTTCGAGGCGGTCGGCGGTCTCCTTCAGGCGGTACAGCCTGCGGCCGTAGAGCGCGTAGAGATCGAGGTATTCCTGCGGAAAATTCCGCACTTTCCGAAGCGTCAGGCGCGCCAGCGCCCGGTCGTTGCGGAAGACGGGTGCGGCAGTGGTGCTGCGGGCCGTCATGGCCGGCGGGTTCGGGTCCTGCAGCGTCTGCCATTCCTCGAGCGCGACTTCGATGCGGGGCGCCGGGACCAGCCCGCGGTGCGAATAGGTGCGCGACGAGCAAGGGGGTATGTCGGCCAGAAAGTGGGCGTCGGGGCCGTTGCGGATCTCGCCCCGCACCATTTCGTATTCCTGGCACGACGAATAGATTCTTCCCGAGCCGTCGTGCGTGAACGAATAATCGCCGCCCCGGACCACGAAGGCATTCGACCACTGCGTAACGTCGAGCGTGTCCCCGGCGGATTGCCGGGCGATGGCCACCGAGTGCACCACGGTGGACTCGTTGTACCCGCGCCGCCCGATCGCCAGAAAGGCCAGGCTGAACAGCAGCACCGTGGCCAGCAGAAATCCGAACGTGATGCGGAAGTCGCCGTTGTATTTTCTGCCGACGAAGATGCACCCCGGACAGACCAGCCCCAGATAGACCAGGGACAGGAAATGAATCAGGACCCAACTGTGATCGGGGCGCGACATGCCCTTCAGGTTCGACAGCAGCGTCGCTTCGGGGTCCCACTTGACGTTGAAGAATCCGTAGTCGGACAGCACATTGGCATTTTGTCCGGCCGGATCAGCCGGTTTGGCGGGATCGGGCGGGGGGACGTCGGCGCCCGGATCGCCGGAGGGATCGACGCCCGCGGCGATGACGAGTTCGACGAAGGACGTGTCGAGCTGCTGGCGCGTCCGTTCCAGGCGGTGGACCAGGCCCGATTCGACGCGCCGCCTGGGAACGTCCAGGTTGAGCACCTGCAGTTCGCCCGTGAACTGCGGGAATTTTCCGTCGCGATTCGGCAGGAGATAGACGCGTCCGCCGCGCTTCAGCCATTCCAGAAACGATTTCTGCCGCGCCGGATCCCACTTCGGGACGTGATCAACCGCGACGGCCGCCAGACAATCGGTCGCGGTCGCATGCGGAGGAAACAGATTCTCTGCCAGCCGCCGGATCGCCCCGGCCGATTCTGAGATCGCATCGGGATCGTCGAGCAGCACGACGGCGGGCTTTCCGATCCGCACCGCGGCGGGGCTCATGGTGTTCGCCCCGCCGGTTCCCCACGAGACTTCCCACATCCCCGGATTGTCTTTGATGTACGGGTAGAACTGCACCCAGCGGCTCGAATAGGGGGCCAGATACACCGGCTCGACGAGCACTGCATCGATCTGCTGGCCTCCGACAGTCAGCTTGCGCAGCTCGATTTTCCCCTCGAAGGGATTTGCCGCCGTGTTATCGACCAGGACCGAGAAGAGATTGAACCGGTGTGCCACCACCTGGCCGTCGAATCCCCAGACCGCCTGGCGGACATCGACTGCAACTGCAGAGGAGGCACCGCAGGTCAGCAGCAGGAGCGGCAAACCAAAATTGGGAAACAGACGCGTCATTCCGTAATTTGTTGATTTTGATGAATGCGAGAACCTGGAAGAACCGCGGATGGCGCGGATACGCGCAGATGGGCCAGTTCGCTCTGTTCGTATTGATCCGCGCGTATTCGCGTCATCCGCGGTTAAAATCCTTTTTGTTGCGGTTGATTGCCAGGTTTGGGCTATCCATGATTCACGACTCCGCTGACGCTCCTGCGGGTTGCGGTGGTACTGCCGCGGGGGCACGGTTCAGGCGCTCGAAATCGACATCCGCAAGATTGTTTTCCGAACGCCCCAGCAGGCGGTCGACATTTCTCAGGCACGCCCAGCGGACGACCGCCAGGATCGCGCCGTAGCCGAGAAAATTCAAAACGACGGCGACCCACGGAGCGCCCGAGAATTCGAACCGGAACGATTCCTCGTTGGCGACGACGATCGCCATGGGACTGGCCAGCATCGGTAGTTGCAGGATGAAGGGCGCGTTCCATGCGTTGCCTCCCGTCAGAATCGACAGCGGCAGCCGGATGAAGATCGGGGGAATGGCGCACCATGCAACCAGCACCGCCATGGCCCCGACAATGGCCCGCGCCTGCGTCCGCGCCCTGAGGCCGATAAGGAACGAGAGCCACGCGAAGAGTGGAAGATAGATGCCCACCGACAGAGCCGAGCAGGCCAGGTAAAGCGGCAGGCTGAATTGGCGTCCGTTGCTCCACGCGCCCCAGCCCCACTGCGCGGGCATGTTCCATTTCATCGCGGATTCGAAAATGAAAATGGTGGCGAATGGCACGAGGAGGACGAGCATCAGCCGCCGCACCGCCCGGAACTTCTGCCGCACGATTTCCCGCCCCGACATCGGCGTCGTGCACAGGACCTCGAGCGTCTGGTGCGACCGCTCGCCGGCGATCAGGCTGGCGGATTGCGCCGCGACCATCAGTCCGGACACGATCCACAGCAGAATCACCAGCGGCGAAAGCGGTCGGGCATCGGACTCGGCGACGATCAGCAGCGTGCACAGGATGGCGACGGGGACTTCCAAGGCGATGAAGACGCGCAGCAGATAGCGGGCCTTCCCCAGCGAGCGCTTGGCCGTCTCGCGCCACGCGACCGGTTCTTCGCCGGGAAGCGGGGCCGTGTCGCCGATGAAGACGAAGCCACGCGTGACAGGATTGTCGTTGAGTCGCAGGAAGATCCGATCGAGGACTTTGAAGACGTTGAGCATCACGTTGCGCGGCGGAAGGAACGCGCGCCGGACGACGCACTTCCGGGCTGCGACCAGGCAAACGGCGCTGGCGCAGAGCACCAGGACCGAGTGGAACACGATGGGCCAGACGGCGGCCATCCCGGGCCGCATCGACTCGAAGAAGGTGACCGGGCCAAAGAAGGGGAAGACGAGGACTTCCGGATGCCAGCCCGGCCCCACGATGTTGCGGAGACGATTAATATCGACGCGGAAGATGAACCACAGACACAGCCAGAGAAGTCCCGGGCCGAAAAACAGGATCGCCGTCAACAGATAGGACGAGATGAAAGCCCCGGAAGTGGTCCGAAAGAACGCCGAACAGGCCAGGGCCAGCGTCCCCATCTGAATCGTCGCCAGGACCAGCATCCACACGCCGGCGAACAGGTACGCGGGCGAAATCCCCCCCAGCGTGTAGGCGAACGCCAGCAGGGGGAGCGAGAGGAGCAGGAAGCCGAACATGGGCACCAGCCGGCTGAACAGCTTCTCGAACAGAATCGTCCACGGCCCCAGCCGCGTCAGAAACAGAAGTTGCAGGCTGGCCCGCTCCTTTTCCTGGGTGAGAACGCCGCAGGTCATGGCGGGCATGAAGAAATAAATGCCCGCGAACTGCAGCCCGACGAGCGTGCCGAACATCTCGCGCCCGCGCCCCAGCACCGACAGGGACCCGGCGGTGTTGACCCGCAGCGTGTCGTAGAAGAAGAGGTAGGCGGCGAAGAAGAGCAGCGCAGCGTAGACCACGCGCACGACGTAAGTGCGCTTCCGCGCCGCCTGCTCGATCAATTCCTTGCCGAGCAGCGGCAACCCCAGCTTCGACAACCATCGCGTCATCTCAGAAGCACGCCCTCCCGGGGATTCGCACGACAAGAACCGCTACTCCCATGATCCGCCAATTCATGTTTTTCGTCCATGAAGACTCTGGGGGGAACCACGAAACACGCGAAAGAAACGAAGTAATCCGCCGCAGCCCGCGGCCGCAACCACAACGAATTTGACCGCGG
>JBLMWR010000618.1:0-6857 GCA_050257335.1 Deltaproteobacteria bacterium
GCTACTTCGTCCCCCGGGGGGCAGGCATCGAGACCCGGATCCGCGCGGCCGGCCGCGCGCCGCGGGCCGCGGGCCTGCCGTGGCTCAACGAGCTTTCGGAAATGCTGGTGGCGCTGTGCGACAACTGGCCGGTCGCCGAGCAGGCGACGATCGTGGTCGACGAAGCGCCGGTCGTCCCGGCCGCCGCCATCGAGCCGCGAATTCTCACGGCCCGCTGGGGCTCGCCGCTGCCGGGCGACGATCCTGCGGATGCATCCCGCCACGTCGTAGAGAGCGATGCCGCTTGACGGAACAGTACACATCACGGACAAATAACGCAGCAGGCACGCACCGCGGGGGAGCATTTTCAGTTTACGGCGTTGGAGGCCGCTTCCCGCAGGGCGGGCTTCGTCAGTGGGGCGGGCTTCCCCAGCCCGCCCGTCACCCCGCGCACGACACGTTGTCGCCGATTTCGCTTCGCAATCGCCGGGCCGTTCTCCCGGTTTTCAGCCAAAGCCTTTCGTTTCACGTTCGTCACGGGCGGGCTGAGGAAGCCCGCCCCACAAGAACTCACAGCATCTGCGTGGCTGCTGCCTTTCACTTGCGAGTCATCACATGCCAGCCCCATCTGCAAACTTTCCGCCGACATTGCACTGGTCGGGGGACGTCGACGGCCATCTGGTCCTGATCGATCAGACACTGCTTCCTGTTGAATTCCGCGAAATCGAATGCCGCAAGGTGGAATCGGTCTGGGAGGCAATTCGCAGCCTGCGCGTCCGCGGCGCCCCGGCGATCGGAATTGCCGCCGCTTACGGCGTCTGCGTCGGGATCCAAACCGTCGCCGGGCGAAGTGTCGATGAATTCTTTGCCCGGCTCGCGGAAGTGACGGAGTATCTGGCGGGCAGCCGGCCCACCGCCGTCAATCTCTTCTGGGCCCTGCGGCGGATGAAAGACGTCGCCGAGTCCCGGCGCGGCCGGGGCACACCCGCCCAGATTGCCGCGCGGCTTCTGGCCGAAGCCCGCGCGATCGAAGAGGAAGACCGCCAGATGTGCCGCGCCATCGGCCGCTTTGGCTCCGAGCTGCTCGCGAGTGGCCAGGGGGTGCTGACGCATTGCAACGCCGGAGGCCTGGCAACGGCCGACTACGGCACGGCGCTGGCCGTCTTCTTCGCCGCTCACGAGGCGGGCAAGAAGCTGCATGTCTACGCCGACGAGACGCGACCGCTCTTGCAGGGCGCGCGGCTGACGGCGTGGGAGCTGCTGCGGCGGGGGATCGAAACGACCCTCATCTGCGATTCGATGGCGGCACAGGTGATGGGTGAGGGACATGTGCAGGCGGTGGTCGTCGGCGCCGACCGCATCGCGGCGAACGGCGACACGGCGAACAAAATCGGGACGTACGGCGTGGCGGTGGTGGCGGCGCACCATCACGTGCCGTTCTACGTCGCCGCCCCCTCCAGCACGTTCGACTTTTCGATCGCCTCCGGAAAAGAAATCCCTATCGAACACCGCGAAGGCCGCGAGATCACGCACGGGTTCGGCCGGCAGACGGCCCCCGCTGGAATCCAGGTCTACAACCCGGCCTTCGACGTAACCCCGGCCGATCTGATCGCAGCGTTCATCACCGAACGCGGCATCATCCGCCCGCCGTACCGGGAGAATCTGGCGGCGGCGCTGCGTCCCGCGTGATGCCGTCGCCTTAATGCAGTCATCTCGGAGCGTAGGCATCTCGCTCCGCGCGATGAGGTCTGGGCTTTCCCCGCGAAACCGATTTCCGTGCCAGTGATGACCTCACTGCGCCGCAGCCGATCGACATCGCGCCATGAACAAGTGCCAGCGATCCGTGCGGTCTGTTGATCGGACGCCATTCGCGCGAGCCTCATCCGTAGACCATCTCGCGGAGCGAGATGACTACATTTACCGGCATCTCGCTCCGCGACGTGCCGTTGCTTCCCCGCCGTCGCGCCCGGTAGACTGAATGAGGCCGGCATCCTCGTTGTCGCGTTCCGGCCGCAGAGGTGCTCGAATGCCTGGCGGATTTCTGTGGGTCTTTTTCTGGCTGGCTGCGGCGGTCGGCGGAGTGCTGCTGGCGGGGTTGTTGTTCATCCTGATCGGCGTGGCCTGCGGATCGCTGCCGGGGCTGGGGTGGGGATCGGTGATGCTCGAATGTCCGCACTGCGGACGGCAGACGCCGTCGCAGCTTCCGGAGTGCAAACATTGCCGCCGGTCGTTCCGGGAGGAAGTCTCCGAAGACCAGCCGCGCTCGATTCCGCCAAAGCTGCGGCGGTAGCGACGTCGCGCTCGAGCCGGATGTGGCCGGCCGAACCCGTGGCCGACGCTGCCAGCGTCATGCCGTCATCTCGCTCCGCGCGATGAGGCCTGTGCATTCTCCGCCGAATCAACTCCCGAGCCGCGAACGACACCCCCGCGCCGCAGCCGGGCTGTTGCGGCGACAGACGACGCGTGAAATCAGTGGTTACGCTGGTTCGGGTGTCAGCCACGCGAACGACTCACAGAGACCATCCCGGCGCGCCGGGATGACTGCATTACGTTGCGCCGGTGTGCGGATTGTCCGTGGGGCAGTATGATACGAGAGAGATCTATGCGGTTCTGGACGAACTCTGACTGGAGGTTCCTGCTTGAAAACGTTCAGCATTGCCGTCATCGAAGGGGACGGGATCGGGCCGGAGGTGACGCGCGAGGCGATCGCCGCCGCCGACGCCGCGGCGTCCCGTTCCGAGGCCTCGTTCACGTGGACGAGGTACCCGTGGGGGACTGACTATTATTTCCAGCACGGGCGGATGGCCCCTGAGAATTATCTCGACGCACTGGCCCGGCACGATGCCATTCTGCTGGGGGCGGTGGGGCATCCCAAAGTGCAGGACCACCTCACGCTCAACGGCCTCTTATTGCCGATCCGACGGCGCTTCGATCAATACGTCTGCCTGCGCCCGGCCTGCCTTTATGAAGGGGTCGACAGCCCGCTGGTGAACAAGGCACCGCGGTCGATCGACATGCTCATTTTCCGGGAGAACACCGAAGGAGAATATGCCAACGTCGGCGGTCGGGTGTACCAGCATACCGAGCATGACGTGGCGATTCAGACGGCGGTCTTCACCCGCCGGGGGTGCGAGCGCATCATTCGCGCGGCGTTCGAGAAAGCCCGCACGCGGCCGCGGAAGAGAGTCGTGTCGATCACCAAAAGCAACGCACAGGGTTACGGAATGGTCCTTTGGGACGAATGCTTTGCCGCGGTCGCCCGCGATTTTCCGGAGATCGCCACCGAGTCGCTGCTGATCGACCGGGCGGTCATGGAATTCGTCCGCCGGCCCGAATCGTTCGACGTCGTCGTGGCCAGCAACCTGTTCGGCGACATCCTGACGGATCTGGCAGCGATCGTGGTGGGGAGCATGGGCCTGGCCGCCAGCGGCAATATCGACCCCACCCGCAAATCTCCCAGCATGTTCGAACCGGTGCACGGCTCGGCTCCCGACATCACCGGAAAGGGAATCGCCAACCCGCTGGCGGCGATCCTTTCGGCGGCGATGATGCTCGAACATCTGCAGCTCGACGCGGCGGCCGCGGCGATCCATCGCGCCGTCGCCGATCTCCTGCGCAGCGGCGGTCCGCGGACTCCCGACCTCAAGGGAACGGCGAAGACTGCCGAGGTGGGACAGGCGATCGTCGAGCGGATTCGGGGGCAGGCGTCCCGGTGACGTCGTGACGAAGGTCAGGCTGCGTCTGACAGAACGTCGCATGGCGCCACTCCCGTCAGGCACCGCCTGACCTGCGGGTCATGGAATGCGCCGTTCGAGTCGCGCAGCACGCCTAAGGAGTCGGGCCAGGCATTCGCTTTCGATTTTACCGCGGGCAAAGACTGTGCAGATCGGCTGGCCGCGCGAAATCGGCTGGCCGGAATCTGGGATGTCGGCCAGATACGGAAGGGAACGGTCGTACGTTCCGGGCGTTTCCAGCCAGCTTGAGGGACGACTCACGAATCGCGCCAGGTCCGGAGCGACAAGATCGCGATCGGCGTAGAGGACGATCTTGCCGAGGACGGGCCCGTTCGTAGTACCGCCTTCAGGCGCTTTTCGCGGCGCGCCGCCTGAAGGCGGTACTACGAACGCCCGGTGATGCCGGTCGACGAGTGGGACCTGGAGCACGTGCTCGACAAGTTCTGTCGACGCCGGATAGCGCGGATTGACTTCGGTGAGCCAGGGCTGCCCGTCAGCGACGAGGAAGTCGCAGCCGAACAGGCCCTGCAATCCGGTCTGCGCGGTGAGAACATCACCGATCTTGCGGACGGCCACGATAATTTCATCGGGTAGCGCAACAGGCGTGATCGTTCCGCACCAGGTGAACGGCGGGGCGTGAACCTCCTTCAGGCCGATCAGTTGCCGGGTGATTCCGAGTAAATATGTCTGCGTCGGCGCGGCCAGATACACGGCCGAGATGGAAGTGCCGCCGCGCCGCTCCTGAAAGTAGTGGGGCATCCTCAACGTGGCGCGGTGCGAGGGGGAGCCGTCCCAAACGCCGATCCCGCGCCCGGCGGCGCCGCGCAGAGGCTTGATCATCCACGCGCCATCCGCCGCGGGCGGCGCCGGCTGCCGTGGCCGGACTTGCAGCGCCGGCAGGCCCGCTTCATCGAGGAGTTGCCGGACATGCCACGGATCGCGAACCCGGCGCAGCACGTCGGGGCCGTTTCCCCACAAGGGCCGCGCTTGGGAAATGCGGCCCACGAGGCCCGGGTGGTTTTCGAGTCCGCCCGTGTACATCCACGGGCAGGCGGGGGCGGCGGCCGCCGCCGTAACGAGTCCCCGAGGATAATCGGCCAACTCGAGCACCCGCGCACAGGCCCGCAGGTCGAGGTCGGCGAAAAGGTCGGCGCAGATCGGATTGAGGCCCGCGCGGATCGCGGATTGAGCCGCGGCCCGCGTGCTGGCCCCGACGATCAATACCGATGGGCGTCGTCGATCTGCAAGCTCGAGCATGGCAAAGAATTTGAGTCAGACGCCGATGATCCATCGCCAGAAGTGAATTTCGCGGTATTGTGCTTCAGCATTGCGTTGCGCGCCGACGGGCCTGGAAGCCGCTCCTGCAGTCGCAAAAAAATCGGGTACAAACTGGCAATCCGGCGGCCGAATTGTTATCTAAGTCTGGCGTGCCGGTCCCCGGCAGACTGCATTCTGACAGACATTTCCCGGCAGACAAGGTTTGCACCCCAGGAGAGAGCATTATGTCGATGTACATCGGAGAAGCGCTGGCTGGCGAAGGGAATGAAGTTGCCCATATCGACCTGTTGATCGGCGACAAGGCCGGACCGGTGGGAGTCGCGTTTGCGAATGCCTTGGCGCGGCAATCGGCCGGTCACAGCAACCTGCTGGCCGTCCTCACCCCGAACCTGGCCGTGAAGCCCGCGACGGTGCTCATCACCAAGGTCACGATCAAGGGGGCCAAACAGGCGGTGCAGATGTTCGGCCCGGCGCAGTACGCCGTCGCCAAGGCCGTCGCCGACTGCGTCGAACAGGGGATCATCCCCAAGGATCAGACCGAGAACCTGGTGATCGTGTGCGGCGTATTCATTCACTGGGAAGCGAAGGACGACAAGAAGATCTTCGAGTACAACTACGAAGCGACGAAACTGTCGATCGCCCGGGCGATGAAGGGAGAACCCTCGGCCAGTGAGATGCTCGCCAAGAAGGGGACGGCGAAGCACCCGTTCGCGGGAGTTTGATCGCAACCACGCAGGTCCCGCCTGCCGGGCGGGACCTCACGTGCTCAACGCTCAGTGGATGGAAGGGTCCTTGCGGATCCCGGCTTTGTCGCACTCCGTCCGATCAGGCCACGCACAGTGAATCGCGTTCTGCGACTGCGAGCCCCGGAGGGGCGAATTAGTTCAGCCAGAGGCGTCAGCCACTGGTTCAGACGTGAAAATGCAAAAGCCCCGGAGGGGCGGCATACCGGAACGAACGTCGATATCCGCGAGGGGTGGATTCAGGAATTGCGCGGCGAAGGCGCATGCCCGCTCTGTCGCCCCTCCGGGGCTTCCGGAAACCCGCACGCGATCCCAGTGGCTGGCGCCACTGGCTGATATATGCCGCCGCTCCGCGGCTGCACACATCGAACGCATGGCCTCGGAACAGGTCTTCGATCGTTCTTTGCATCCCGATGTTTTCTGAGAACCACCGCCCGTCCCGCCCGGCAAGCGGGAGCTGCTCATGCGCACCATGAAAAGAATCCTGATTCAATTCGACACCGATCCGCAGCCCAGCGTGTTCGATCGCGTCGTGGCGGTTGATGCCGACGTTGAGCAACTGCTCAGTTACGGCGGTGTCACGCCAGAAACCGTCGAGCCGCTCGTCCATGGCGCGATGTTCACGCGGGGGGCACCAGACCTCGCGAAGACGGCAATTTTCATCGGGGGCAGCAACGTCGCCGCCGGCGAGGCGCTGCTCAAGAAAGTGCAGGCCACGTTCTTCGGGCCCATGCGCGTGTCGGTCATGATGGATTCGAACGGTTCGAATACGACGGCGGCAGCGGCTGTGCTGTCGGCACGCAAGCATTTGAAGCTGGAGGGCGCGACGGCGGTCGTGCTGGCCGGCACGGGGCCCGTGGGACAACGAGCCGCCCAGCTTCTGGCGGCGGCCGGGGCGCGCGTGCGGGTCGGCTCGCGGGGGCTCGACCGGGCGGCCGCAGCCTGCGCAGCAATCGCCCAGGCGGCTCCGGCGGGCGCCGAGATGATCCCCGTCGCGACGGGAACACCGGAAGATCTGAAGCGCGCCTGCCAGGGGACCGAGCTGATCATCGCCGCCGGCGCCGCCGGCGCCGAATTGCTCCCTGCGGATTTGCGCAAATCGCTGCCCGCGCTCAAGGTGTCG
>JBLMWR010000619.1:0-2628 GCA_050257335.1 Deltaproteobacteria bacterium
GCAGGGACGAGCGGTGATTGAATGGAAGGAACAGTCTGACCTCTGGGAATTCCGGTTCGAGCCGGCTGACCCAGGCAATGCACCCCGGCTGCTTTAGAGCAGCCGGGGTGCAGACTGCTACTTCGCTGCCGGTTTATCGGCGACACGCGGGGGCTCGGCGGATTCCAAAGAGCGCCGGCCCGAGATCCGCAATAATCCGGGTTCGAGATCGACGGCTTCCAGGATCGCTCGCTCCCCGCTGCTTTCAGGCGAAAAGTCGTCGTCGAACTCGACGATGAGCACATCGTGTTTACCGCTGTTCCGCCACTGCATCTGCCAGCCCGCGCGGTTCATGTTCTTCAGAAGATCGCCGAGCAGCTCATCCACCGGAACCGGGATCAGGCCGATCCGTGCGGATTCAAATTCAAGGGCCAGTTGATTCGGCCCGGCAACCCACGGCCGCACCTTTCCGCTGACCACTCCCGTCCACATTCCGTGCCGCACCTGAAACGCCAGCAGCAGCTTCCCGTTCTCGAATTTGACGCGGGGCGCGGCGACCTCGGGAGGGAGAAACGCGCCGTATTTGACGGGAAGTTCTTCGGCAAGCCAGCCGTTCACGGCTTCTTCCGAGAACTCGTGCGACCAGGAGTTCTCATTGCGGATTTCATCGACCAGTTGCAGTGTCGTCTGAACAAACACCTTGGCCTGTTCGCGGCGCACCTCGGGTGAAACGGGCGGCGCGAGGGCCGCCTTGTAAAAGGTCGGCTGGTACCTCAGCGACAGGAACAGCCCCCCCACGAGCAGGGCCAGAAGTGAGACGAGTCCCCCCGTGATGACGGCGCGTTTCCGATTCATGACACGTCGCTTTCGACCGTCTCGGTCCTCGAGAATCCCCCAGGGGCGGCTCGCGGCGGAATCCTACGCTCGAAAGTCAGATCGGTCAAGATGGGGTGTTTCGGGGGGCATGGAACGTACGTCAGGCTTACATCCTGACCGCCGTTGGTACTCAAGTTTCGCCGCCGCGAGCCATGCCACAGTTCGGTTGCCGATCGAAAGCCGACGTGTTGGCCCGGCGTCCGCGTTATTCGCGTGCGGCCACATCGCTGTCAGGCTGTAAGCCTCAGGTACGGACACCTTGACAATCCTGGCGGCGCGTTTCAGACTGGCTCGGGGGCCTTTGATTTTCGTCATCGAGCGAGGAAAGACCGTGTCCGTGACCGCCGAACGCCTACAGGAATGGTGCAGCAAGCTGATCGAGAAATCGCCAGAGTTCCCCGCGCTGGAAGAGTGCCTGAAGAAGATCCCGGCGCTCGACGCGTTGTCGGATCTCCCTGCGGGGACTCGGGTTCTGGTTCGCGGCGACACCGACGTCGTGTTCGACGAGAAGGGAGAGCCCGACGACGACGCCCGGTTGCGGGCGCTGGTTGAGACCCTGAAATTCGGCATTGCCAAAGGCTGGGTGCAGATTCTCTATGGACACCGCGGCCGCGACCCCAAACTGTCGCTGGAACCGGTGGCCGGCTACCTCGAAAAGCTGCTTGCCGCCGCGGGGGTGAAGTGCGGCAAGCTCACGGTCGTCGGCGATTGGATGAACGACGAGACGGGAGAGATTCTCGAAGCCGCGGGGTCGGCAGTGGCCAAATTCGCCCCTGGGTCGATCGTGCTTCTCGAAAACACCCGCAAGTACAAGCTTGAACAGGCGCTATGGAAGGCGAAGCCGGCCGATCTTCCGGGGCTGGCGCCGAAGCTGGCGGCGTACGCGAACGGAATGCGCGAAAAGCTCGCCCGCGTGCACGTCAACGAAGGCTTCGCCGCCTCGAACCGCGACCTCTCGTCGACCGTTGTCCCGGTGGCCATGGACCGCAATGCGCTGGGGAAGTACATCGACGGCGAGCTGCGGACCCATTTGCAGAAGACGCGGCTGGCGGAACTGGTGATCTTCAGCGGCATGAAGCTCGAAAAGCTCGACGATCTGCAAGGAATTTTGAACCGCGGGCAGGTGCGCGTCGTGATCGCCGCCGGGCTGCTGGCTCTGGCCCTGAAGAAGGCGGATGCCGACCTGGCGGGCAAGCCCTTCGAAATGGGAGTCGCCGGTTCGCAGAAAGAGAGCAAGATCTACATTCCGCCCGAGCGGATCGAGCAGGCGAAAGCCATGCTGACGGGGGCCCGACAGAATGGGGTCGAGTTTGTATTGCCGGTCGATTTCATTCTCGGCAGCGGCGAGCCCAGCGACACGATTCCCGCCGACGGCGCCCAGTTCGACGTGGGGCCGAAGACGATCGCGCTGCACGCGTCGAAGGTCGGTGAGTTCATCGAGTATCACCAGCAGAAGCTGGCGGCGGGCAAAGGTCCTGCGGTGGCGTTCCATAACGGGGTCTTCGGCAAGTTCGAAGAAGAACAGTTCTCGATCGGCACGCGGAAGTTCATGGAGCAGCTCAGGCGCATGACCGGGGCGGGGCTGCTCGTTTACGTCGGCGGCGGAGAAGGGGGAGCGGCCCTCCACAAATACGGCGACGAATCGTGGGTCACCCACTGCTTCACCGCCGGCGGGACGATTCTCAAGGCGCTCGGCACCGAGCCGATTCCGTACATCAAGGCGTTGTACATGGCGGCGAAGTAGGCGGGGCTTTCGAGCCTGACACAAGGCTC
>JBLMWR010000620.1:0-4769 GCA_050257335.1 Deltaproteobacteria bacterium
GGTGGCGGCGGGCAGGAGCGCCAGGCCGGCCAAGAGCAGCAGGGTGGGTGTAATCGCAATGCGAAGGGACATGACGTTTCCTGGGGACTCGCGGGCGGCAGTCGCGTGACACCTGCCGGCCCCGCTGATTGTACCGGTCGTGCCGCCTGCCGTTCAAGAAGCAATTTGCCTCCGGACGAACGGGTCGAGCCCGGACCGGCCGCCGGCCGATAGGCCACAGGAGCAGCCGCGTGCGAAAATTGCCCGCTGCAATCGGCAAATCCCGGGCGGTTCCCTCTGGCGTCGCCCTGTCCGGGGTGTCTAGAATAACAGGTTCAGGAGACCTCTCGTCAACGCGGCGCCCATCACCAGTGGAGTCTCACCCATGTTTCGGTTCCGGATTGTCGTGCTGTCACTGGTGACCGTAATCTCCGTCGGCGCCACCGCTTCGGCCCAGTCGATGGCGCGACGAGGCTCGCAGCTTCTGTCGGAAGCCATGCTCAACCATTACGGCCTGACGCGCGCCTGGTGGAGCCACGCCACCATCAACTCGAAGCGCGACAAGCTGATGCACATGGTGGTCGACGAGACGCATCTGTTCCTGCAATCCAGCAGCGGGATCGTCTCGGCGTTCCACACCGAGACGGGCAGGTACCTGTGGACAAAGCAGGTCGGGGGGGCCGATCAGGCGATGTATCCCGCCACCTCAAACGACGAGCTGTTATTCGTGATCAACGGGATGAAGCTCTTCGCCCTCAACAAAAACACCGGGAACACCGTCTGGTTTCTGACGATGCCGGGGATGGCGGGCACTTCTCCCACCGCCGATGATCGCCGCGTATACGTTGGTTTGATGGACGGGAGCCTGTACGCTTTCGACCTGTTGATGATTCAGAAGCTGTTCTCCGAAGGCAAGCTGCCGCAGTTTTCGGAAGCGACCGTGCTGTGGCGCTACCGAACCAGCAAATCGGTTTCGATCCCGGCGGTTCCCGCGGACAATCTGGTGGCGTTTGCCAGCCGCAACGGCTCGCTGTATTCGGTGACGAAGGAGGACCGCAAGCTGCTCTTCCAGTTCGAAACCGACGCCCCCCTGACGGCCCCCATCGTGCGCTATAAGGACAGTCTCCTGCTGGCGTCGGAAGACTTCAATTTCTATTCGCTGGATATCCGCACCGGGAAGCCCGGCTGGCAGTTTACCGCCGGCACCGTCATCCGCAAGGCGCCCGTGCTGATCGGCGACGAGGTGTACCTGTTCCCCGATTACGGCAACATGTACAAGCTCTCGGCCGTGACCGGCCATCCGTTCTGGTCGGTGCCGCGGATGGTCGATTTTCTCTCCGCCAGCACGAACCGCGTGTACGTCGTCGACAAGCACAACAACTTCACGATTCTGACGCGGGACAGCGGAGAGCCGCTCGGGTCCTTCCCCCTCAACCAGTTCACGAAGCATCTGGCGAACGACCGCAGCGACCGCATCTACGTGGCGACCGAAGCGGGGCTGGTGATTTGCCTGCACGAACAGAGGCGGGAATTCGCCCGGTTCCACAAACATCCCGACCGGGAGCCGATTCTCCCCGAGTTTGCGCCGGAAGGCACCGGCGAGGATGCGGGCGAAATGAATGGCCCGGGAGACAAGTCCGCCGGCGACGCCGACATGCCGGCCGACGGCGAAAAGCCCGAAGCCGACAAACCCGAAGCCGACAAACCCGAGTCTGACAAACCCGACGCGGATCAGCCCGAGGGCGAAAAACCGGAAGACGAAAAGCCCGCCAGCTGATTGCCGACGTTTCGCTCCGCGAGATGAGGCTTGTACGTCCCTGAGGTGATCAACGCCTGAGCCAGAAACGCTTCCAGCGCGGCTCGCCGCGGGACGGTGGAAATTGCCGGCCGATTCTGGGATAGTCTGCGGAGTGAGTTCCGTCCGCATTCCTGATCCTCCGCTCTCGTCTCATGGCTTCGCAATTCGCGCGTCGGGCGCTCGTCAGCGTCAGCGACAAATCCGACCTCGGCCCGTTCGTCAAAGGTCTTGTCGCGCTCGGCTTCGAGATCGTCTCCACCGGCGGGACGCGCCGCTTTCTCCTCGAGCAGGGCGTCCCTGTCATCGACATCTCGGAATACACCGGTTTTCCTGAGATGATGGACGGCCGGGTGAAAACGCTGCATCCGAAAGTCCACGGCGGACTGCTGGGGCGCCCCGATCGCCCCGAGGACGCCGCCGCCATGCGCGAGCACGGGATCGTTCCCTTCGAGCTTGTCGTCTGCAACCTGTACCCCTTCGAAGCCACGGTCGCCAGGCCCGGCGTCAGCGTCGAAGAGGCGATCGAGAACATCGACATCGGCGGGCCGAGCATGATCCGCTCGGCCTCGAAGAATCACGGTTACCTTGGCGTCGTCACGAGCCCCAGCCAGTACGGGCCGGTGCTGGAGGCCTTGAACGCCGGCCCCCTCCCGGTGGCCCTGCGCCGCGAGCTGGCCGCCGCCGCCTTCGAATTGACCGCCCGCTACGACCGGGCGATTGCAGAGTACATGGCCCGGCTGTCGGGTGGCACCCCAGAGCCGGCGACCGCCTTTCCGGAAAAGCTGTCGCTCCATTTTCTGCGCCGGCAGGAGCTGCGGTACGGCGAGAACCCGCACCAGCATGCGGCGTTTTACGTCGAAGCCAGCCCCCCGTCGGCGTCGCTCGCTGCCGCTCGGCAACTGCACGGCAAGGAACTGTCCTACAACAACCTGCTCGATCTCGACGCGGCGTTCAACCTCGTCCGCGAGTTTCGCGACCCCGCGGCGGTCGTGCTCAAGCACAACAACCCCTGCGGCGCCGGCATCGGGACGTCGCTCGTCGAGGCCTTCCAGCGCGCCTACGCCGGCGATCCCGTCAGCGCCTTCGGCTCGATCCTGGGCTTCAACCGCCCCGTCGATCTGGATGTCGCCGAAGAGCTGTGTCAGCCGGATCGCTTCGTGGAGGCGATCATCGCCCCCGAATACACCGCCGATGCGCTTGAGGCCCTCACGTCGAGGCCGAAATGGAAGGCGAACGTGCGGCTGCTCAAGTGCCCGGCCCTGAACGATCTCCGCCCGAGGGCCTGCGATTACCGCCGCGTCTCGGGGGGACTGCTGGTGCAGGACCTCGACGAGGGACACGACCCCGAGTCGGAATGGGAGACGGTCACCGAGCGCGAGCCGACCGAGGCCGAACGGAACGATCTGCGTTTCGCCTGGAGCGTGTGCAAGCACGTCAAATCGAACGCCATCGTGTTCGCCAACGAGGGAATGGTCGTCGGCGTGGGGGCGGGGCAGATGAGCCGCGTCGATTCGGTGATGATCGCCGCGCACAAATCCAGGGAGCGCGCCGCCGGCGCGGCCCTCGCCTCGGACGCCTTTTTCCCCTTCCGCGACGGACTCGACCTTGCCGCCGAGTCGGGAATTTCGGCCGTCATCCAGCCGGGGGGGAGCCGCAATGACAACGAGGTCATCGCCGCCTGCAACGAACACAACATCGCCATGCTCTTCACCGGCCGCCGGCACTTCAAGCATTAACTTGCGACTCCCACGCCTCCTCCGCGGCTGCCTGTCAATTCTCGGGGTGCTGCTGCATCCCCTCGGCCGATTCACCGGCGCGCTCCTGAACGACCTGCGCACCCCCGATCGCCTCGATCGCGGTCTCGTCCTCGTGCTCCCGGGGATTGAGGGAGAATCCTGCATCAACCACAGCATCGCCCGGGGACTGGCGGAGGGCGGTGTGCCGTTCGCGATCGAGATCTTCGACTGGACGACCGGCATCATACTGCTCCTCGTGTATCACTTAAGGGGCTGGCGGCGCAATTTGAGGCAGGCCGAACGCCTGGTGCGGCGGATCGTCGATTACCGGAAGACTCACCCCGGCCGACCGGTATATCTCGTGGGTCATTCCGGCGGTGGAGCCATGACTGTCCTGACTCTCGAACGGCTCCCGGCCGATGCCGTCGTGTCGGGCGCCGTTCTCCTGGAACCCTCGATTTCTCCCGGATACGATCTCTCGACGGCCCTCGCCCGCACTGCACACGGGATCTGGAGTTTCCGCTCCCTTCTGGATTTCTTTTTCGAGGGAATCGCCACGAGCATCGGGGGAACGACGGACGGACGGCATGGCCCTGCGGCAGGAATGATCGGGTTTCGATCGCCGGCCGGCCTCAGCGATGCGGACAAAAACCTGTATGCGACGCGGCTGCACGACATCCCGTTCCGCCCGGCCATGATCGCCGAATTCCATTTCGGCGGTCATTTCGGTCCGACGAACCGGGTGTTTGTCGCCGAACGGGTCGCTCCGCTGCTGAAAAGACAGGTGCCCTGAACCTTCCCCGCGCGAAACGGCCCCGATTCGACCAGTCTGGTCGCAGATCGACCGGAGATTGCCGGCAGCGCCAAACTCGCATATCGCGCGAGGAAATCGCAATGCACTCCGGTATGGACTGAATGCGGCGGCCCGAACCGTTCCAGAATGACCCTTACGGGAACACCCGCCCCCCGCGTCGAAATTTCCGTCGAGCGCATTTCCGCCGCAGGCCTGTGGCGGAAATGGGCCCCAGGAGACGATTCCTCGATTGGAAACAGCGCCGGCATGGAAACAGCGCCGGCACGGAAGATGCTGTCGAATGACGGTTGGTTGCTTTTGGGAGGCGGCGCCGATGAAGCCGATGAATCTGAGCCAAAAGCTTCTGAGTTCGCACCTGGTCGAGGGGCAATTGCGGACGGGTGAAGAGGTCGGATTGCGGATCGACCAGACGCTGACGCAGGACGCCACAGGGACGCTGGTG
>JBLMWR010000621.1:0-3499 GCA_050257335.1 Deltaproteobacteria bacterium
GGAATCGGCAGCCCGCACGGCGACGATCGTGCGGGATGGATTGTCGGCGACGAGTTCGCCAAGTACACAGCACGCATGCAGACGGCGGATGTGGCGGAGGTCGAAGTCTGCAAAGTCGCGACACCGCTGGATCTGCTCGACCGGCTGGAAGGCATTGAACGATTGATCGTCTGCGACGCGGTCTGCGGCGCGGGCGCGCCCGGCACGCTCCATCGATGGCAGTGGCCCGACCCGCGCATAGCGCAGGTGCGACCAGCAGGGAGCCACGACTTCGGTCTCGCGGCCGCGCTGGAGCTGGCCGCCAGCCTTGGACGATTGCCCGCGGAAGTCATCGTGTGGGGCATTGAGGGGGGGCAGGCGGTTCCCGCTGGTAATCTGGCCGCCGCGGTTGGGAATGCGCTCCCGGAGTTGATTGAACGAATTCAAGTCGAGCTTGGCCTGTGTGGCTGTAAAAAATCGAACCGCGGGGACTTCCACGTCAGGAACCTGTGAAGCCGTACCCTTTGAAATCCGCAACCGTTGCGTCGACATCGCGCGTCGTGTAGGCTGGCACGCGAATCGTTCCACGTTCGACAGGAGTAACGGACATGCACAGATTTTTTCTGGGAGCGGCGGCGGTGGGGCTCGCGGCCCTGGCGGCAGCGTATTCGGCACGGCAGGCGCCGGGGAACGCCCGTGCGCTCGACGCCAATCCGATGGATATCCGGGTCGAAAGCAAGAACCCCTGGACCACGCTGCAGCTCAACAATCAGCCGCGGAACTTCCAGTTCGCCATCATCACCGACCGCACGGGCGGGCATCGCCCCGGGGTTTTCGCCGAAGCGGTCAAAAAGCTCAACCTGCTGCAGCCCGAATTCGTAATTTCGGTCGGCGACCTGATTGAGGGGTATTCCGAAGACGGCGGCCAGTGGGCCCTCGAATGGGCCGAATTTCAGGGAAAACTGCAGCAATTGCAGATGCCCTTCTTCTACGTGCCCGGCAACCACGATCTCTCGAATCCACGGATGGCCGAGAACTGGAGACGCAAGTTCGGCCGCACCTTCTATGACTTCCGGTATCACGACGTTTTGTTCGTGGCCCTCAACAGCGAAGATCCCCCGGATTCGAAGCCGTATCGCTTTGGACCCGAGCAGATTCAATGGTTCACCGACGTGCTCTCGCGCAACCAGGACGTGCGGTGGACCTTCGTCTTCATGCACAAGCCCGCCTGGACGTTCGCCAACGACGACCCCGAGCAGACCGGCTGGAACGCCATCGAACGGGCCCTCGGCGACCGCAAATTCACCGTCTTTGCCGGGCATGTGCACAATTACGCCCGTTTTGTCCGCAACGGCCGTGATTACATCATGCTGGCGACGACCGGCGGCGCTTCGAAGCTGCGCGGCAAAGCTGACGGGGAATTCGATCAGTTCGTGTGGGTGACGATCAAGGATTCTGAACCGGTCATCGCCAATCTGCTGCTGGACGGGATCGAAGACAAGAGCGTGCGGACGCTTCCCATGCCGAAGCCGGGGGCGAAGAAGGCCGAGGGGAAGTAGGAGCGTCGGCTGGAGACTCGTACCCACGGGACGCAGCCCGTGGGATTTTTTTTCACTGCATAACAACTTCCGAGACCGTTGCGATGTCTGAACGATACCTCGAAGGGAAAACGGCGCTCGTCACGGGGGCCGGGCGCGGGCTGGGACGGGCCTTTGCCGAACGGCTGGCGGCCCTGGGCTGCGCCGTGGGCATTCACGGGATGCGCGAACAGGGGCCGGCGGAATACGGCGAAGGGACGACGCTTACCGATACGGCAAAGGAGATCGGCGCTCAATTTGGGGCCCCCACCCTGCGGGTCCTGGGCGATCTGACGAAGCCCGGCGACGTGGAACGGGTGGCGGCGATGGTGACGGCCGAACTGGGGCCGATCGACATTCTGGTGCACAACGCCGGGGGAGACATTGCCGCAGCGGGGGGGAAGCCCATTCCCAACGACGCGGTGATGATCAAGGAAGAAGACGTGCGGTCGGTCCTCGACCGCAACCTGCTCTCCACGATCTTCGTCTGCCGCGAGGTGGCCCGGCGAATGATGGAGCGCCGCACGGGGCGGATCGTCACCATCAGCTCGATTGCCGCCTTCCGGGGATATTCGACTTCGGCAATTTACGCCACGGCGAAGGCCGCCGTCGTCGAGTACACGCGGTGCCTCGCGCTGCAACTTCGCGAGTACAACATCAACGTCAACAGCCTGGCGCCGGGAGACACACGGACCGGGCGGTTCCTGGGGACACGGCACGTGGATGAGGCGCGGCTGGCGACGGAAGGAACGCTCGACCGGGTGGCCCAGGTCGACGAAGTCGCCCGCGTCGTCGATTTCTTCGCCGGCCCGCTGGGGGCGTTCGTCACCGGCCAGGTGCTGCGCGTCGACGGCGGCACGCAGTGCTGGCCGAGCTGACCGCTCGCAGTACCGCGTTCAGGCGGTCGGCACGGGCTTTCTGGGGCCGGCGAGCCCCGGGCGGCCTCCTGCGATCGCCGGGGCATGCTTCATGAAAAACAGCACCAGCGGGCTGGCGATGTACACCGTGCTGTACGTCCCCGCAATCGAACCGATGACCATGCAGAACGCGAACCCGTGGATCCCTTCGCCGCCGAAGGCGTACAGGATCACGACGGTGATGAACACCGTAAACGCGGTCAGCAGCGTGCGGCTGAGGGTCTGGTTGACCGTCGAATTGATCATCTCCTTCGTGATGACCGGGTTCTTCCCGCGGACCTCACGCAGCCGGTCAAAGATCACGATGGTGTCGTTCAGCGAATAGCCGACGATCGTCAGGAAGGCGGCGATCATGGCCATGTTGATTTTGAAATCGGTCAGAAGCAGCAGCGGGCCAACCCCCTGGACATTCGCCAGATAGGACCCGAGCGCCACGCATCCCAGCGACACCAGCACGTCGTGCGCCAAGGCCACGACGGCCGCCAGACCGAACACCACATTCTCGAACCGGAACCAGACGTAGGCCACGATGGCGATCAGGGAGGCCAACACCGCGATCGCCGCCGACTGCTTGGCCTCTCCCGCCACCGAGCTTTCGAACGTGGTGACTTCGTCGAAGGTGGGCGTATTCTGCATGGTCGTCCGGACGGCGGCCAGCACGCCGGCGAGGTCCTCATCGGCCACGACGGGGCTGACGCGGAGCAGCATCGCCGAGAACGTCTTGACCTTTCCTTCGGCTACGGTCGTTCCCCTTCCGGCCGTCCCTTCCAGCGAAAACAACGATTCGACATTCTGGAATCTGGGCCCCTGACCGTCGGCGGCCTTGAGCGAAGACAACTGCTCCTCCAGATACCGCCCGAACGTCGCCGCGGCGATCTCCGATTCCTTTCCCTTGTCGTCCGTGAACTTCAACTCCACCTGGTGGCCGCCGGCGAAAGGCCCTTGAGCGGCTTCCGGCGCCTTCTCTGTCTCTTTGTCTTTGTCCGCGTCGGTTGCCTCCGCCGGCTTGCCGCCGGCAATTGTCCG
>JBLMWR010000622.1:0-4170 GCA_050257335.1 Deltaproteobacteria bacterium
CGCTGTTGCCGCGCGCCTGCCCGCGGTCGTAGGGCATGAAGGGAGTGCGGAATTCGGCATGCACGGTGTAATTCTTGAAGGACCGTTTGGTGCGGGTTCCGACCCCCAGCAGGTTTCCTTCCTGAATCCTTCCGTTGACCCATTCGTCGGTGCTGCTGCCGTCGAAGAGGACAATGGCCCCGGCGGGGGGCCTGGCGCCCATGGTGGGGGATTGGCGCACGACTCGCTTCAACTTCAGCTCGACATTGTCGAGGGCGCCGGTCAAAACGCCGTTCTGGACCTTTCCAGAGAAGCCATTGCCGGTGAACGTGGCGACCCCGCCCTTCGTTTCGCCTTTCAGCGGGACGCGTGTCTTGTCGGCGCCGCTGCCGGGAAGCCCCTTGGCGTACATGACGGCGTCGAACTTGCCGTCGCCGAGCGCAATGACCTGCAATCCGGCGACGGTGTTCTCGCCGATCTTGCCTTCGTATTCCCCCTGAATGAGGAAATCGGGGCCGGCCTTCGCGGCGTCGGTGAAGGTCCGCGGTTTCGGTTCGTCGGCCGAACAGGCGACGGACAGGACCAGGCAACAGGCCAGAACACGCAAGACGGCGCGGGGCAACATGGCGAGCGTCTCCAGAGCTGGGGATTCAGGGGCGTGATTCCGAAATCAACTTTCGGAACAAGCTTACCCGGTTTGCCGGCAAGAGGCTACCAATCCGCGGAGCACGGGCTGAATGCCTGGCGCACCGCTCACCGCTGCGGATCGGCGATCTGCCGCAAGTAGCTGGCCAGTTGCATTTCCAGCTTAAGCAGCCGCTGCCAGCGCTCGCGGTCGATGCGCATCTGCGAAACGTCGCCGCGTCGATCTTCAACGGCTGCGTCGACGACGAGAGCGAGCTGATCGTGAATGTAGGCGAGCATGTCGGAAAGCTGCGCGACCTGCGCCATTTTCAGGTCCGCGGGGATTTCGGGCGGGCCCTTGGGAAACAATTCTTGCGCCTCGTCGCCGATTTGCGACGACGGCTCGTCGCCGCGGAGCCTGCCGGCCTCATCCATCGGCCCCGTGACAGTGCGGTGACCGGCGTCGGGCTCCTGCGTTTTGCGGCCGTGCAGGTCGTCTTCGGGGGGGGCGGCCTCGCCCGTGCCGTCGATTTCCGCGGGGCTGCCGTATACGAGAATCGACCGGCCGATTGACAACTGGTCACCGAGCTGCAGCACCCGCATCTGCACGGGGTGCCCGTTGATGCGGGTGCCGTTCGTGCTGTCCAGATCGGTCAAGATAATCCGCCCGCCGTCCTCCTGGATCTTCACGTGAAAGCGGCTGACGCGCTCGTCATTGAGCTGAATCGTGTTGTCTTCTTCGCGCCCGATGGTGACGGGCGTGGGCAAATCGCCAAAAACGCGCCCGCGCTCGAAACCCTCGAGGACCTGAATCGTAATTTTGGCCATCCGGCCACCAACCCTGCAAACACCGGCGGAAAAACGCTCTTTTACCCTTGTAACACGAACGAACGGCGGTATCAAGAAGGGGCTCGGCGCACGATCGCGCGCGGGCGCATTGGTTGAGGCGCCAGCGGCCCCGCGATCTTCTCATCCGGGCGGGGTGAACCAGCCGGCGACGGCCGGGTCGTCATAGGCCGTGGCGAGGGCCTGGGAGACGGTCTTGAGGAGCAGCCGGCGGGAGACGGGTTTCTTGAGGACCGAGAAGGCGTCGGCGAGGGCCGCACTATGGCACAGCTCGTCGGTGAAGCTGGCCGTGATGATGATGCAGGGGAGCGCCGCACGCAACGACTTGACGACGCGGAGCGTCTCCAGCCCCGAGAGGGCCCGCATGTTCATGTCGAGCAGGACGAGATCGATCTGCCGGGTGCGGACGATTTCGACGGCCTCTTCGCCGCACTCGGCTTCGCACAACTCGACGTGCGGTTCGAGGACGAGGCGCAGGGTGCGGCGGAACTCGGCGTCGTCATCGGCCAGAAGCAGTTCGTAGGGTCGGGACCGTGCGGCGACCATTTCGATCAATTGGCGGAGGAGTAAGAGGACGTGGCGGTCAGAGACGGGGCAGGGGCGCTGTCCGCAGCGATGCCGTCGGCAAGGGCGACTGCGGCGAAAGGCGTCTCACTGCCGGCAGGTTCGAGAGCGGCAAAGAACTCGACAAGCCGGGCGTCGTATTCCTGCGGGCACGTCTGGCGCGACATGTTGTGTTTGGCGTCGGGAACGATCCACAGGCTCGCGGCCGGCTGACCCGTGCGGGTATGCAGCCGCTGCGTGATTTCGGGGTTGACGTAGGTGTCGCGGGCGCCGGAGATGAGCAGGACGGGCTTGCTGCGAAGCTCGGCGGCGGCCCGTTCGGCGATGACGTAGCGAACCCTCTTTCGCAGTTCGCTGAAAGTGCGGACCAGCCAGAGCGTAAAGTGCTGGTGCCACATGGGGACCCAGTGGAATACGAGGTCCGGAAAATAAAGCCGGCCCCAGCGGTGCGTGTAGTGTCCCTGCATTTCGACGCAGGCCAGGGCCCCGTCGGCGGCGACGCAGCGGATGGCCTCGCACCCGGCGGCGGCGACGAGGGCTGCGGTTCCTCCGCGGCTCATGCCGAAAATCCCCAGGGGAAGGTGCCCCAGATCGGGATGTGCGGCGATGCAGGCTGTCGCGGCGCGGATGTCTTCGATTTCGAACTCGGTGGCCCAGTGCAGGGGGGAGTAACCGGCGAGCGACTGGCTGTCGCCGTGGTTGCGGAAATCGAACGTGAAGACGTGAAAGCCGGCGGCGAGCAGCCCCTCGCAGTATGCCAGGGCCGACCAGCGGTTCGAGTCGAGCTCGTGACAGAAGAGAATCACGCCTCGCGGAACGTCGTGGCTCGTCCGCCACCAGCTTCCGGCGAGCCGCAATCCGTCGCGGGTCGTGATCGCCACCTGTTCGGCCGAGGAATCGGGAGGATAAAGCTCGGCACTGATCGGAGGGCGGTGCTCGAAAATGGGAAGCGAAAGCTTGAGGGCCACGATCTGAAAAAGCACCTCTGCCGCCAGCAGCAGCAGAACGACAGCGATGAGGAGGGCGAGGGGGCTCACGATGGTCTCAATGCTGCAGGATCAGTGTTGATCGTCGGGCAGGAAGGGACAGGCACAGAACCGCGGGCATTCTGGATTCTAAAGAAGCGGCTCGGGGCCTGTTCCGTTCTAATCGACGGGCGGGACGTGTTACCCCTTAAAGGCGGAAAATATGAGCGAAATATTCTGGCCGCCGAACCCGAAGCTGTTGGAGAGGGCGACGTCGACGCGGGCGTCGCGGGCATGGTTGGGAACGTAATCGAGGTCGCAATCGGGATCGGGCGTTTCGTAATTGATCGTCGGTGGGAGGACATGATCGCGAATCGTGAGCAGGCAGGTGATGGCTTCGACGCTGCCGGCCGCCGCGATCAAGTGCCCCATCATTCCCTTGATGCTCGACACGGGGGTCGAATACGCGTCCTGCCCCAGGGCCTGGCGGATGGCCATCGTTTCGACGCGGTCGTTGACGTCGGTGCTCGTGCCGTGCGCATTGATGTAATCGATCTTGTCGGTGCCAAGGCCGGCGTCGCGGAGGGCCATTTTGATGCACGAGACGGCCCCGCGCCCTTCGGGGTGGGTGTCGGTGATGCGGAAGGCGTCGGCGGTGGTCCCGAAGCCAACGATTTCGCCGTGAATGTGTGCGCCCCGCGCCTTCGCGTGCTCGAGCTCTTCGAGGACGAGCATGCCGGCCCCTTCCCCGAGGACGAATCCGTCGCGGTTCTTGTCGAACGGGCGGGAGGCCTTGGTGGGCTCGTCGTTGTGCGTGGAGAGCGCGGTGAGGAGGTTGAAGCCCGTCACGCCGAAGGCGTGGATCATGCTGTGCGCGCCGCCGGAAAGCATGACGTCGGCGTCGCCGCGGCGAATGATCTCGGTGGCCTCGCCGATCGCCTGGCTGGAGGCGGCACAGGCGGTCAGGCAGTTGAGATTGGGCCCCTGGGCGTTGAACATGGCCGCCAGATGCCCGGCAGGCATGTTGGGCTCCTGCTCCATCTCGAACTGGGGATTGAGGTGCTTCAGGCCCGCCTGGGTGAACCGCTCCAGATCGACGCCGTTGCCCTGCCGCGCTTCGCTGACGAGCAACATGAAAACCGCGAAGTCCTGCTGGCCTTCCCCAGCCCCCAGATAGACGCCGAAGCGGGAT
>JBLMWR010000623.1:0-3586 GCA_050257335.1 Deltaproteobacteria bacterium
GGCTGCGATTCGCTGTAGCGCTGTGTCTCGAGATCGAAGGCCACTTCGCCATTGGCGTCGGTCTCGGCCGTGTACAGCCGGTCGTCCCCCAGCCGGTACTGAATCGTGCGCCCCGCCAGCGGCGTGCCGTAGTAATACTTCAGCACGAATTTTCCGGTGACGTGCTCTCCCCGGTAAAAGACCTTCTGCTTCAGGTCCACGCTGAACTGAATCGGTTCCAACTGGTATTCGTGGACCAGGAAGCTCGTCTCGTACGACTGCTCGCGCCCCGGCTGGAAGAGGTGCACGCGGTACTGCCCCTGCGGCGCCGTGCCGGGAAGCATGAAGTGCGCGGCGACGGTGCCGAATTCTCCCAGCGCGGTCGTTTCGGTGTGAATCACCCGTCCGCGGGCATCGTACACGTCGAGCTGGTATTTCTCGCCCGGCTTGAAGGTGTACCGGTCGTTGGCCACCCAGCGGATGATCCCCTTGAGATTGACGAGCTGCCCCGCCCGGTAGGCGGGCCGTTCGGAATAGAGATACCCCTTCGGCGAAAGCCCCACCGCGAACTGCAGCCCTTCGAGGCTGACCAGGCTCGAGGCCGAATGCCCTTCCTGCACGGCGAAGACCCGCAGCTCCTGCACGGTCTTCAGTTCGTCGAACTTCTTCTGCAGGATGCCGTCCTTCCCGGTCGCCGCCTCGGCGAAGACCTTGTCGCAATCGCTGATGATCAGGTTCACTTTTTCGGCGGGTTTGTTCGTCAGCAGGTTCTGCGCGTAGACGAACAGCTCGTTCCGCGAGCTTTTGACGATGATGTCGATGTCGCTGACGACGACCATCGTCGTGGCTTCCAGCGAATCGCTGGAGACGGTGACCGCCGTCACTCCCGGCCCTTCCACCGGAATCTCGACCTGCTCGTCGCTGCGGCGGTACTTCTCGAATTTGTCGATCTTGTGCTCGATGGTCTTGTCGGGATCGATCAGGGCGATGTCGAGCGATTCGACTCCGGTCGCCAGATGCATCTTGCGGAAATAATCAGAAAGGTCGATGCGGTACAGTTTGATCGAGACGCTTTCGATGTTCCGCGTGCTGAGTTTGATCTTCGGCTTTTCGTTGCTGCGGAACTTGCGCTCGGTGACGACTTCGAGCTGCTTCGCCGTGAGATTGGCGATCCGCTGCTGAGCTTCCCCCTGATGCGCCCCTTCGACCTTCTTGTAGGCCTCCAGCGCCTCGGCCAGCTTGTTCAGCCGTGTTTCCAGCGTAATGCCGATATTGAGCGCCCCCCGCGAGGCTTCATTCGTGCCGGGATACTTGCTCACCAGCCGTTGCCAGTCGTCGATCGCGGCGGCGAACAGTTTGTTCGCGGCTTCGGGATCGGGCTTGGGCTTTTCGGCCCCTTCCGCTGCCGGGGCCCCTTTGACCTTGCCGGTGGCGAGTTGTACCGCTTCGTCGAATTCCATCTGCCCGAAGACGAGCATGATCGTCGCCGCACGGCCGTCGAGCGGGTATTTGTTCAAAAACGTTTCCCAGAGCTTGCGGGCGGCGGCGTAGTTCTCGCGGGTCCGCTCCTCTTCCGCTATGGCGTATTCGGTGTCGATGATCACCCGCTGGACGTTGCTCCAGTTCGAGTCGGAAGGATACTTGTCGAGGAACTCGCGCCAGGCGGCGATCGCCTCGGTGAATGTCTTCTGCGCCGCATATGATTGCCCCAGCAGGTTCCATGCCGCCGGCACCTGCTTCGCCTTCGCGTAATCCGCATTGGCGATCAACTTTTTGAGCGTGGCGATCGTTTGCTCGAAACGGCCGTGATGCGCGTAGCTCTGTGCGATCTCGAACTCGGCCTGCGGAGCCAGTTCATGCTTCGGAAACGCCTTGACGAACTTTTCGAGGGCCGCCACTCCCAGCTCCAACTCCCCGGCCGTCGGCGGCGCGGGGATGCCGTGCGTGTGCGCGATCTGGTACGTTGCCTCGGCGACAAGCTTTCCCCCGGCTTCCTTCGCCGCGTCGCTGATCAGAAAGTCCTGCCACGTCTTGCGGGCCTCGGCCGGCTGCCCGGCCGCCAGTTGCGCCCGGCCCAGTTGAAATTGTGCCTCGACCTCGAGCGCCGCCGGAACCCGATCGGCCGGCAGGGTCTTCTTGCTCGCATGCGCCGTGATGAAATTCCGGTACGCCTCGATCGCCTGCGGAAGCTGGTTCAGCTCCTGGTGGCAGCGGGCGATCCGCAGTTCGATTTTCTGCCGGACCGACAGGCTCGGCTTGAGCTGCAGCGCCTGCTGGTAGAACGACAGCGCCTGGGTGTAGTCGGGCTGTTTCCGGGTCGAGGGGCCCTTTTCGGGTTCTCCTTCGAAGAAGCGATCGGCGAATTCGAGGTAAATCGAGGTCAGCTCGTCTTTCCGCCCGTTCGAGAGGAGCCGCTCGGCTTCGGCCTTGTAGATCGCCGCGGCGGCCATGTAATTCCGCTGTTTCGAGAGGGCCGCCCCGCGCCCGAATCGCGACCGCGCCAGCCAGTCGCTTTTGGGGTAGTCCTTTTCGAGTCTGGCGAAGTTGTCGAGGGCCCCGTCAAGCTGCCCCAGATTGATCAGCGCCAGGCCCTTGAGGTACAGAAGATAATCGACGTCAGCGCGTCCCTTTTCGGCCGCCAGGGCGTCAATCAATTTGATTGCCCCCGCGAAGTCCCGCCCCTGCAAGGCGTTATGGAGTTCCGCCGGAAGCTTCGGCAGCGACGTGACGGCCGGCCGGGGTGTGGCGGCGGGCTTGTCCCCCTCGGCACTCCGTGCCACAGATGCAGAACCACAGACCGCCAGAATCAGGACGCAGGGGCCAATTCGCATGGGTCGCTCCTTGATCGACACGGGAAATCATTATCGAGGCTTGCGGCCGGCAAGCGCAGACGGGAAGAGCACAGGGCTTCGCCCCTATTATGACGCACGAGCCGCCGAAAAGTTTGTAACCGCTCCGTAAATTCCCGGCGTCTCACCCCCGTGGGGCATGTTTCTATCCTGCCCGTCATCCGGAATCGGTCGCGCGCGATCCCGAATTGCCCTCAGAACCCCGCCCGGCCGCCATTGATTCGCCATAAACTCCCCATAGATTCCCTCGCAAGAAGCCAAAGATTCCTCGGGTTTCGCTCATAGATTCCAAAGATTCCCGGATTTCTTCGTTTCGCTCGTGGCCGGCTCTATGGATAAGGATTGTCCAGGCATCTGATCCACTCGTAAGCACCTTCGACAAATTCCCGCGAATCTCTCGAAGGTGTGGAAGCCGACTCTCGAAGATGCTGCGCCGCACCTTCGACGAATTCCCGAGGATTCACCCGAAGATGCGGCGCATCGCCGAAGATGCGCGCCATTTCGTGCGCGCCGCCCGCCATGCTCATACGCGACGTGGAGCGAGCGGCTGGGATGGACTGCATGGTGGGGCTGACAATGTATTGTGTAGTCCTGAAGCGTATTCAGTCCTGCAGCACACTTGGGGTGCTGGCCGTGGATTCGACCCCGGAGCGGCTGTGCTTTCTGTCAAGAGGAAACTGTAACGAGTTTTGGATTCCATGGAGAGTTGTTTTTCAACATCGTGTTGAGAGTGACGAGAAGCTTGCGTGTGCTGGCGG
>JBLMWR010000624.1:0-7463 GCA_050257335.1 Deltaproteobacteria bacterium
CCCCGTGGCAGTTGAGACAGAGATTGACGAACCAGGGTGCGATATCTCGCGAAAACGAGACCTTTTCGTCCCCCGTCGCCTTGTTGATCTGGATCGGCGTATTGTCCACTTTAGCCACGGATGGCGCGGCCTTCAGATCGGCCAGCGGCGTCGTATTGCTCCCGCTGAACCTGGCCCCTCCCTTGATCCATTCCGTGATCCTTTTGATCTCGTCAGCCGTCAGCGGATTGCCCCCCTTCGGCATCCGCTCGTCGCCGGTTGCCATGATGCGCTCGACAAGCAGGCTCTCCTGAGGCTTGCCGGGGATGACAAAGGCACCACCGGATCCCGCAACGATTCCGGCAAAAGTGTCGATGCGCAGGTTGCCGCGGGGGTTGTTATCGCCGTGGCAACGCAGGCAACGGGCGACGAGTATCGGCGCCACGTCCTTTTCAAACGACACGCTCCCTCCGCCAGCGGCCGGCGCCCCCCCTCCCCCGCGCCTCTTCGCAATCGCCTCGCGGTGCAGCTCGACCTGCTTCAGCAAACCGGAGATGAGCTTGTTGTTCTCTTCGATCCGGGCGTCTTTGGCCACCTGCTTGAGCTTGTGGTCGGCATCCTCCACGAGCCTGGCCGCCTCGTCGAGGTCCTTTTTCGCGATCAACCCCTTGACCTTCCCCAGCTCCTTCCGGACTTCCTCGATCTGCTTGCGGTTCTCGGCCGTCACGACCGCGTACAAACGGGCGGAGAAGATCAGCCCCAGACAACCGACCAGGAGCAGGGACACCCACGTCGCACGCGATCTCATGGTTCGAACGACCTCGTTATGACCCGAATGACGGCCTGTGGGGAGATCATCTCACCCCCCTGCCCTGCGCTGCACTATCATAATATAGGCAATTCTTGTTGTTGTGAAGGCAGGGTTTGTGTGATACGGTATCAGCGGAAGACGACTCATGTTTGAGCTGGCAAGTCCATTGAAAGAAAAACTCGACCGGTTGCTGGCCCATCTGGCGGACTTTGGCCGCGTCGGCGTCGCGTTCTCTGGCGGAGTCGACAGTGCGGTGGTGGCCAAAGCGGCCCGGATCGCCTGCGGCGAAAACGCCGTGGCTTTCACCGCGGTCAGCCTGAGCCTGGCGACTGGCGAGAGAGAAGAGGCCGGGGAACTCGCCCGGCTGATCGATATTCCGCACCGGATCGTCCAAACGCGCGAGTTCGAATCGGCGGACTATCTGAAAAACGCTCCCGATCGCTGCTATTACTGCAAGACCGAGCTGTACACGCGGCTCGAGGATCTGGCCCCCGAGTTGCAAGTCGATACGATCGTCAATGGTGCGAATCTCGACGACCGCGGCGATTATCGTCCCGGGATGCAGGCGGCCCGCGAACATCGCGTCCGCAGTCCGCTCATCGAAGCCGGTTTCACCAAAGAAGACGTGCGGGCGCTCGCCCGGTACTGGGGCCTGCCCGTCTGGGACAAACCTGCCTCCCCCTGCCTCTCCAGTCGCATCGCTTACGGATTGGAAGTCACTCCCGAACGGGTGCAGCGCGTCGATCGGGCCGAGCGCTTTCTGCGCGACACGCTGGGCCTGCGCGAACTGCGTGTGCGGCACGAGGCCAACGATCTGGCGCGGATCGAGATTCCCGCCGCCGATCTGGCGCGCCTCGCCGATCCAGAGCTGCGGCGCGAAGTCAGCGACACCCTGCACAACCTGGGTTTCAAATACGTGACGCTCGATCTCGACGGGTTCCGCTCGGGAAGCATGAACGCGGTTCTGCCGCTGGTCGAAATCAGGCTGCCCTCGTCCGAACCGTCTCCTGATGGACTTGCCGCCGGGCGAACGCCATAATCGAAGCGAAAATTCCTCCCTGGAGCCGCTTCGATGAAACAGCATTCGATCGTTCGTTCGGCGCTTTCGCTCTGCTGTCTTCTGGCGCTCGCCGGCATGGCGGCCCCTTCCCTGCCACTGCAGGCTGCCGACGCGCCGGCCCACCGATTCATGGACGCGCTCTTCGATGGTCGCTCGATCGACGGCTGGTCGGCTGAGAATGGATGTGCAGTGGCCGTCGAAGATGGACTGCTGGTCCTGAAGGCCGGCGACGGGTGGCTTCGCAGCGATCGCACCTATGCCGATTTTGTGCTGCATGTCGAGTGGAAGGCGCTGAAGGCCGTCGATTACGACGCCGGCGTCTACATTCGCACGCTTCCCGAGGGGAAGCCGTTTCCGAAGACCGGCTATCAGGTCAATCTGCTGCAGGGAAAGGAGGGCAACATCGGCAATCTTCCCGGCGCGGCGAGCAAGGGCCTCGTCAAACCGGGAGAATGGAACGTCTTCGAGATCACCGTCGTGGGAGAAACGGTCGCCCTGGAGATTAATGGCAAAGAGGCGTACAAGGCGGGCGGACTGAAGCAGGCCTGCGGTTACGTCGGTCTGCAGTGCGAGGTGCCCAAGGGAGGTCAGTTTCAGTTCCGGGACCTGCGGATCACGGAACTGGGCAATCGGCGTCTCTTCAATGAAAAGGATCTGGCGGGTTGGGAAGGCGCCGGGCAGCCAGCCGATAAATGCTGGCTGGTGCGCGACGGACACCTGCTGTGCACCGGGGCTCCCGGCCCGTGGCTGCGCAGCAAGGAGGAATTCGCCGACTTCAACCTGCGCTTCGACTACCAGGTCTCGCCGGAAGGAAACAGCGGAGTGTACGTGCGAGTTCCCGCGGACGGCAACCACCATCGTGAAAACGACCAGGCGCCGCCGGCCGGTTTCGAAGTGCAGATTCTCGACGACGCGGCACCGAAATATAAGGACCTCAAGGACTACCAGTACAGCGGATCGGTGTACGATATCGCAGGCGCGACGCGGCGCGTGTCGAAGCCGGCCGGCCAATGGAACACGCTCGAGATCAACGCCCGCAGCCAGCGAATTTCCGTAACCCACAATGGCGTCGTCGTCGTCGATCTGAATGACGAAAAATTCCCCCTGATCAAGCTCCGCCAGACGAAGGGCTTCCTGGGCCTGCAGAATCACAGCACGCTCGTCACGTTTCGCAACTTGCGAATTGGGCCCCCCCTTCCCTTCCTGCCCCGCTGTGACAGTGACTGACGCATTCCGCATTGCATTTGCCGGCATCGATCACCCGCATGGAGCCGGGTGGCGCGAGTCGCTGCTGAACCTGGGGGCCGACGCGGCGATCACGGCCCTCGTTCCACGGTTTGGCGGGACCACATTCAGTCTCGAAGAGCGGCACAGCACGCTTCCACGCTTCGAGACCGTCGCGCAACTCGTCACGGACGGACGGGATCTGTTCGACGGCGCGATCATTTCACTGCCCAATGACGAGGTTCCCGATGCCGCCGTGCTGCTCGCGCATGCCGGCAAGCACGTGCTCGTCGAGAAGCCAGGCGCCGGCTCGGCGGCCGGGGCCCGCCGGATCGTCGAGGCTGTGCAGAAATCTCACGTCGCCTTTCAAAGCGGCTATCTGTGGCGCTATGACGCCGGCGCCAACCGTCTGCGCGAGATGGTGCGCGACGGCCGGTTTGGAAAGCTGATCGGCGTGGAAATGAACTGGGTGACCAGCGACGTCGCCCGGCGGGGACCGGAGCATTATCTGTTCGACCGCGAAACAAGCGGCGGCGGGTTTTTCAACTGGCTGGCCTGCCATTGGATCGACCTGCTTCTGTACATCACCGGCGAACCGGTCACAGGCGTCATGGCCCGAGTGGGAACGTTCGGCGCAGTCGAGACCAGCGTCGAAGACGGCGGGGCGGTGATCTTCGACCTGGCGGGCGGCGGCCTGGCGAGCTTCGTCGGCGGTTACTGGCTTCCGCGATGGGCGGGCGAAAGTCGCTGGACGATCCGGGGGAGTCAGCGGTGGGTCCACTGGGACCCGATCCGTGCCGGGACTGCCGGCGTCTTGACAATTCACGGGCCGCAGCCGCAGTTTCAGTCGATGGAGGAAATCTTCACCATCCCCCCCGATCCTCTTCCCGGTTACGGAGGGGCGCGGTCCGTTGCGCTCCTTAGGGATTGGATCAATGCGGCGCGCAGCGGCGGTTCGTGCCGCAACTCGCCACAGTCGCTGCTGGCGGTGCTCGAGGTTCTGGAGAGAATCTACGAGTCCTCCTCGACGGGCAGGCGTATTGAGTGCCGCATCGGAGATGAGTAGCCCGGCCAACCACGTCCGATGCCGCGTTGCATGCCCGGGACCGGTTCAGCGGGAAGGCCGGTCGTTCCTGGTACCGGCTTCAGCCGGTGTACGACGAGGCGATCATCCCCGCCGCATTGAACTCGACCACGCCGTCGCGCCAGCGGACGCCTCTCTCGAAGCGGCCCGGCAGCAGCAGCCATTCCGCCAGATTGTTTTCGGCAAGCGCCCGATAGCCGAGGTAACTCGTCGTCAACCGCGGATTGATTTCGACCACAACGGGCCGCTGCGGGGCCTCGTCGGGAACGACGAGGTCGACGCCGACGTAGCCGCACATTTCAGGGACCGAACGGCAGGCCGCCAGAGCGGTCGTCTGAATCGCCGTGTGGTCGATTTCAGAGAGCGGCACGCGCCCCCCCAGGTATCGAAACCGGCCGTCGTCGCTCAACCGCTGCTCGGCGGGGAGGAGCAGCTCCATTTCCCGCCGCGACGTCGAAAAGAGGAGCGCCACCGAAACGGCGATGCCGGCGACGTATCGCTGCCAGATGAATTTCCCGCCAGTCGCCCCGGCAGCAGCTTCCCGACGGCAGCGTTCGAACTCTTCGGCATTGGAAAGGAGAAAGGTGTTTTGCGACCCCGCCCCGTCGCGCGGTTTGATCACCGCCGGGAACGAAATCCGGCCTTTGCGGCGTAACACGTGCAGCGCATTGTCCCAACCGAGCATCTTGGCCGGAATCGTGGCAACTCCGGCGTCGCGCAGATGAGCCGCCAGGCGGAATTTATCGGTGCACAGCGCCACGGCACGGCTGCCGGGGCCCAACAGCCGTCCCCCCGAATTCTCGACGAGCCGGCAGCGGTCGAACAGAATTCCGTCGAACTCGGGAGCGATCACCAGCGTCGCGTCGCATTCCGCCGCGAGACGTCGAAAGTGGCGCAGCTCGTCGGCGGGAGATTCAACCGCCGTTGCGCAGGCGCGCGAAAACGGAGGCCGCCCCAACCGCGCGTCCCACGTTGTTTCAACCCGGATGCCTGCGATCCGCGACAGGTCGTCGACAATTGCGCACAGCATCGCGCGCCCCTCGGTTGCGAGAGACCCGGTGATCGTCGTCTCCGGCCAACCCCCGCCGCAGACGTATTCGGAAACAAAGACGCGCAACGAGGTCTCCTCGGCCTGCAGCTCCGGCCACCCCACTGACGGGACCCTTGAATGCAGCCGAGCGGCTCGTTCGACACGTCTGGCTACAACTGCAAATGCCGCACGGCGTCGGCCGGGGGAAGGATGTAGCTCACGTAGAACGGTCCGAACTCGGCGTAATTTGCCGACGCTTCGTCGAAGCGCATGGTGTACACGATTTCCTTGAGGAACGCCGGCTCACGGCCCCACAGCGTGACCCCCCATTCCCAATCGTCGAGCCCTGTCGAGGCGGTGATCAACTGCGATACCCGCCCCCCGAACTTCATCCCGCTCTTGCCGTGCTCGGTCATCATCTCCATCCGGCGGCTGAACGGCTGGGTGTACCAGTTCGCCAGCGGGTGGCGGATCTTGTTCATGGGATAAAAGCAGACGACCGGCCAGGGAGGAAAATCGGGAAACAGCCGCTGCTTGCGCATCATGACTTCGCGGTCTTCGTAAGCCTTGAGCTTGGCCGCGAACGCCGGGCTGGCCGGGTCAGCCCCTTCGGCCTTCAGCCGCTCGCCATATTGTTCGACCGTCGGCACATATTCCGAAACTTCGGTGATCGACACGAACGAATACGTCGGTACAAGCGCCGCGCCGAGCGGAGAATTGCGAATTGACTGCCTGACGGAATCGATCACCAGCGGATCGGGATCCATGACCAGCAGCGCCAGATCGGCCTTGTGGCCCGAGACGACCGAAGTCTGCACGCGGACCGGAGCGCCGGGGCGGTCGGGTCCGAGCAGGCGAACGAGTTCTTCCCGTCCGGCGGCCCGCTGATTTTCGTTGAGCTGTACGAGCGCGCTCTGGCAGACGCGGTAGTACAAATGCAGGCAATGCCAGCCGTCGTGCATCTTGATCGTCGGTTCGGAAGGAGGGGCGGGCGGATGAGCGGGACGGTTCACGGCGTGTCTTTCTGTTTTGTCGAAGTTTTGCGCCAAGGCGCAACAGCAAACGGCTGATGCAATTTTAGGCTACGCGCGCCGAAACAGAAAGTGATTGCACGAATTGCAGCGCATCGCAGTTGAGGCTGCTGTTTAGCGGCGAGGCGCAGCCGAGTCCCTTTTTCGAATCGATGCCGCAAGACAACGCGCCCCGCGAGCGGGGCGGCTAAGCTCGAGCGACGTTCGTCAGCTTCTGGAATTCGCGCAGGATTTCGTCAGTCGTCACTTTTTCGCCTCGCCCTTCGCCGGATAACCGCTCCACACGAGCGGCTTCGAGACCTTGTCTTCCTTGCCGGCTTCGAGAGTCGCCAGCACCTCGCGGACGGAAGGGTTGGCGCCGACTTCGCGGACGAGGCGCTGCAGCGCCGTGGTCGAAATCGACTTCGAGCCGTCGGCCGGACCGCCGTCGAGAAAGGCCCCCTTCTGGTCGAACACGCCCCAGAAGATGGTGCGGGGGTGCTTTTTAACTGCGTCGCGAATGGCGATGGCATCCCCTCCCCTGCCCCGGTTGCCGTTCACCCGGTACAGGTCGGGTCGCTCGAAAATGATGGCGATGACGTTCCAGTCCTTCGATCCAAACCAACCCATTGTGCTTTCCCCCGACAGCCTGAAAATGACGAAGTGGCGTTTGTTCTAACCGAGCCCGGCCCTGTATCGCAACTCAGACACGCACTGTAATCCGGATCGAAACCGGCCGGCTTCGAAGGGGGTTGGATGGATCGCCAAACCGTTTCACCCGCCCCCCCCTGCCCCCCTTTGCGAAGGGAGGGAATAGAGTGAGAGGGCCTTGACCCAGCGGGTGGTGGCCTCCCTGCAGGCGGCTCGATCCTCGGGAAGTTCCAGTGGGCGACCGCGTGCGTCGAGGAGGAGGCCGACCGTGCCGCCGCGGACTTCGCGTTCGACTTTCTTTCCTGGTCCGGCCCCCAGGTCGATATGCCGTGTCGGCTCGACCACGACCTGCGCGGTCTCCCCTTTCCCGAGCGCGAGGAGCTTCAGTTCGCCGAAGTGCATTGCACCTGACTCGTTGAGGGTCTTGCCGGTGATCCGGTACGCGAAGCATTGCTTGCCGGGCTTGCCGGTTCCTTTCGCGGCGACGCACGTCCCCAGGTAAATCAGGCAGTCTTTTTCGAACACTTCGAGGGCCGCCCGGGGATGGACTTCAGCGAGCACTCCCAGATGAGGCATCATGAAGATGCTGTCCTTGGCGAGGGTCGTGAAGCCTT
>JBLMWR010000625.1:0-4006 GCA_050257335.1 Deltaproteobacteria bacterium
TTCCTCTCTTCGGCCAGCCGGCAATTCCGCCATTAACGATTTTGCGGTAAGCCCCTAATTTATCGAAGGTAACGGTGCGGTAATTCGTCCTGGAGGACTTTCAATCGGCCATAGTGCGGGACATCGCCTTCAGCCCCAGTTCCATCATGTTCCAGGCGAAGCCGGCATGGAACGGCTTGCCGCTCCCGAAGCGCCACGGCAGGTAGAACCCCAGCGCGCTCTTGCCCGCCCGCCACAGCGGCGAGACGCCCACTTTGTAGTGGTCGGTGTCGGCCACGTCCACCTCCACCGGCCGCTGGATGTCGCCGGTGTAGCGCAGCGGCACCTGGGCGAAGACCGCCTTGTCGAACTGTTCCATGACGCACATGCTCATCGGCTCGAAATCGACTTCGGGCTTGCGGCCGAGCACCTCGGCGGCGATGTGATCTGCGGCGGCATCTGCCTGCAGCAGAGCCAGAAACGCCTGCTTGATCGGAAAATCGGCCGCGTCACCCACCGTGTACACCCGGTCCGACCCCGCCACGCGACGACTGCCGGGGTCGACCTTCACGAAACCCCGATCGTCGATTGGGAGCGACGGGAAGCTGCACGCCGCCGCGTACGGCGGAAAGCTGATCAAGAGGTCATAAGGCAATTCCGCCCCGTTCTGGAAGCACACGACCTTCTCACCGACTTCCTTCACCACGTACGTGATGTGCCCCGCGATGCCGCGGGTCGCGAATTCTTCGGAGACGACCGTATTCAAACGCGGTCCGAACGCTTCAATGAAAGCTCCTTCCTTGGTCGCGAACGTCAGCTCGACCTGCTCGCGGGCCGAATGCCGGCGCAGGTGCGTGTCGAGCATGCACACCATTTCGTAAAGCGGTCCCGAGCAGCGGTTGTTGGGGGGGACCAGAAACAGCACCCGCGAGCGGGTTCCATGCCGCGCGTTCTCGATCAGCCGCGTGATCCGGTCGCGAAGCGTCAGCATGTCGTCGGGGGTCCAGACCGTCACGGCATGTTCTCTCAGCCCCGGAATTTCCTCCGGCCTCATTTTCGCCCCGGTCGCCACCACCAGATAGTCGTAGCCGAACGCCCCTTTCTCCGTCTCAACCGATTTCGCGTCCAGGTTCAGATTGCGGACCTTCGCCTGGACCAGATCAATCGCCTGCTTCTTCAGGGGCGGTGTCAGGTCGATCTCGTACTTTTCCGGGGGCTCGCCGAAGGGAATATAAATCGTGTTCGGCTTGAACAGGAAATAGGGCCGATCGGTCACGAGGGTGAAGTCGGCGCGATCGGCCAGCATGTATTTCAGGTAGAAGAGCGACTCGAGACCGCCGAAGCCGCCGCCGAGGACCAGCACGCGTGGTTTTGCCGCCATAGAGCACGACCTTTCTGCATCAGGAATTCTGTTTGATTGGTCGATTCATCAGCCATTGCGCGCGGCCATGAGCCGGGTTCGCGGTAAGCACCCCGCGGCGCCTCTCACTAAGAATCATCCGGCGAGCTTTCCCGCGCCAAAACCCTCCGTTTTGCCCGACTCTTCCGTCGGTCCGGCCCACCGCAGCTTTCTCAGGATGTCCTCCATCAGGCACCATTTCGTCAGCGCCGACTGGAACAGGTTCGCTCCCACGAACGCCGTAAACCAGTACCAGTAGGGACTGACCCATTGCCCCAGAGCGAGACTGATCAGGATGAACGTTCCGGCAATCAGACGAATGCGATGTTCGAGTTTCATTTCAAGGTTTCCTCGACGGGATTCAATAAGGGGTGACCTGCTCGTATGCGCGGTTGTGCTCGGCCGGGCTCAAGCATCGTTTAACTTTCCGCCGAACCGCCTGAAGGCGGTACTGCGAACCGAAAAAAAGCCCCCCTGTGCGGCGTTCGCGCACAGGGGGGCTCTCAAAACCCGTTTGGGACTGCCCATCAGGAGCAATCACTCTCTTGTGGATTATCGAGCCGCAGGCGCTGTTTGTCAATAAGGGATCCGCGAACCCTCCACAGGTTACAAGAATTCCTCGGGGCGCCGGCGGAACCCGGCGATCGATCCGATCAGGATGGCCCGAAAGGGAGTGTCGACGGTGGAAAATCGGCGGCGCCGGCGTCCGCCCGTTCCTCCTGGTCCATCGACGACCGGGGCAGGCCGTGACCGGGCGTGTTCGCGTAGAGCAGCCAGTACGCCACCGGGATCACGAAGAGGGTGAAGAGGGTCGAGGCGAACAGCCCGAAGATCAGCGACCAGGCCAGGCCCGAGAAAATCGGGTCAATGATGATCGGCACGGCGCCCAGCATCGCCGCGCTGGCGGTCAGCAGGATCGGCCGCAGCCGAACGACGCGGCTCTCCATAATGGCGTCGAAGAGCGAGCGTCCACAGGCGAGCGAAAGGTGAATGAAGTCCACGAGGATGATCGAGTCGCGGGTGACGATCCCCGACAGGGCGATCATGCCGATCATACCGGTGGCGGTGAAATAGACGGGGTCGAGATAGCCGCCGACGTGCTGGGCGTTCAGCGTGTTGAGGAGCCAGAAACCGGGCATGACCCCCAGGATCGTCAGGGGTATGGCCAGCATGACGATCACCGGGACGGTGAATGACCCCATCTGGGCAACAAGCAGGATGTAGATGCCGATCATTGCCGCGCCGAACGCCAGGCCCAGGTCGCGGAAGACATCGAGGGTGATCTTCCACTCGCCTTCCCCGGCGAAATCGACGGTGAAGCCCGCGGGGATTCCCCAGCCGATGTGGCTGCCGTTGGAGAGAAACGTGCGCTCGCCGACCGGCCGCGGCGCGCCCCCCGCCATCCAGCCGTTGCCGACGCGGCGCGTTTCCGCGATCTGCGGCTCGCCAAGCGTCCGATCAGCCAGCACATCGACGACGACGTCGGCCGGCGGGCGGCCGGCGGTTTCGGCAAAGACGTACGCCACGCGCTGCAGATTCTTGTGATAGATCATCTGGTCGACGCGGGAAGTTTCCCAGCTTCCCAGCTCAGCCAGTGGAACGAGCTGGCCGCCTTCTCCCTTGACCTGCACTCTCGCGAGATCGGCGGCGCTGGTGCGGCGGTCGACCGGCGCGCGCAGCTCGATCCGCAGCGGATTGCGTTCGGTGTCGCTCCGGATCAGACCCACCGTTCCTCCCTCCAGCACGGCCCGGAGCGTCCCGGCGATCTGCTCGGTGCTGATCCCGTTCAGCGATGCCTTTTCCTTGTCGGCGATGAAGGTGAGCTTGGGCTGGGGCGCTTCGCGCACGTCATCGACATCAACCACGCCCGGCTCATCCGCCAGTCGGGCGCGAACGGCCTCGGCCGCCAGGAGCAGGTCTTCGTAGCGATGATCGGGCTGCCCGTAAACCTCGGCTACCACGCTGGCAATCACGGGGGGGCCCGGGGGCGTTTCGACGAGTTTCATCCGGGCGTAATGCCGGTCGGCTATTCGCTGCAGTTCGTTCCGCATCGAAAGGCCAATGGCATGGCTTTGTGAAGCGCGGTTCTTCTTCCCCGCGAGGTTGATCCGCAGCTCGGCAACATTGTCTCCCTGGCGGAGATAATAATGGCGGACGAGCCCGTTGAAATCCATGGGCGATCCCAGACCGACGTAACTGGTGTAGTCGGCGACCTCGGGGATTCCCGCCAGGTAATCCTCGAAATCCCGCACGGCCGCGTCCGCGCGTTCGAGCGTGGTTCCCTTGTCGAAATCGAGCACGAGCAGCAGCTCGTTTTTGTTGTCGAAGGGGAGCATTTTGAGGGGGACGCTGCGGAAGGCCGCCAGACCCATCGCCGCAAAGGTGAGTCCCGCCATGAGCAGCATGAAGCTCCAGGCAACGAGCCGCGAATGCAGGAGCGGCGCCATCAGGGGATAAAACACCTTGTACAGCCGCGACTGTTTGACCGCTTCGAGATCGTTCGGCTCGTGGTGCTCTGCTTCGCCGCCTCCCGTCGCGTACTTGCGCTTCAGGGCGTGGTAGGCGAGCCAGGGGGTGATTGTGAAGGCCACCAGCATCGACATGAGCATCGTCACCGGCACGTTGAGC
>JBLMWR010000626.1:0-4224 GCA_050257335.1 Deltaproteobacteria bacterium
CTGACCCCACCACCCCGTCGGTTTCAGGCGTGCGCGCCGCGAGCATATCGGGGCTTTTTCACCGCAGCCTGAAATACCGGAACACACCGCGGTCAGGCTGTCAGCCTGACGTACGGAGTGCTACGCGGCTCGCACCGCGCCGGCCGTCTGACTGTCGGTCTCTTGGGCATACAGCGCCCGCTCGACCAGATGACAGACGATGTGCTCGATTGCCAGGTGCGTTTCCTGAATGTGCGCGGTGCACGCGCTGGGGACGCATACGGCGACGTCTGCCAGATCGCGCAGGGCGCCGCGGTTGCCGGTCAGCACGATCGTTTTCATCCCCAGCGACCTGGCTGCCTGCACGGCTTTGACGACGTTTCCCGATCCGCCGCTGGTGCTGATCCCGAGAAGCGCGTCTCCCGGTTTCCCGAAGGCCTGCACCTGCCGGGCGAAAATTCCTTCGAAATCGAAGTCGTTGGTGTAGGCGGTCAGAAACGACGTATCGGTCGTCAAGGCCAGGGCCGGCAGCGCCGGGCGGATGAAGTCGGCCGACAGCCGGCAGGTGAATTCTGTCGCCAGATGCTGGCAGTCGGCGGCGCTTCCGCCGTTCCCGCACAGCAGGAGCTTTCCGCCGTTCCGCAACGATTCGGTGATCAGGTCGGCCGCGCAGAGAATCGCCGGTGCGCACTCGTCGAGCGCCATCCACATCACCTTGGCCGTCGTGGAAAGATGGGTTCGTACCGAATTCAGACGCGGGTCGGCTGAAGGAGACATGACGGATACCCCATGTGGCTCAGTCCCTGAATTGACGCGGGCGGGCCTTATAGCACAGGTGGGCCGATCATGTCACGATCAAAGTGCTTCAGGCTTTCAGCCTGACAGCAGTGTGCGTTCGATCGGCCCGTCCGGAAGGAAGGCCAACACCCTTGCTGCCGACGATCGGCGGAGGGAAGGGTGGATTCCGCGCGGAGGCTGCGTTACATTCCAGTGCAAACCGGTCGGCAACAGGTGCTGCGAGGCGACATCACGATGGGTGTTTTTCTGGGAATCGACGTCGGAACGAGCGGCACGAAGACGCTGGCGATGCGCGGCGACGGCCGGATACTGGCCACCGCGACGGTCGAGTATCCTCTGTCGAGCCCCCGTCCCGGGTGGTCCGAACAGGACCCCGAAGACTGGTGGCAGGCGACGATCCAGAGCGTCCGGGGCGTTCTCAAAAAGGGAAAGATCAAACCTGCGGACGTTTCGGGGATCGGACTGTCCGGGCAGATGCACGGCAGCGTCTTTCTCGATGCGCGCCGGCACGTGATCCGGCCCGCGATTCTCTGGAACGACCAGCGGACGAGTGCCGAATGCGCCGAAATCGAAACCCGGGCCGGCGGCCGCGCGCAGCTCATCGAGCTGGTCGCCAACCCGGCCCTCACCGGGTTTACCGCTCCCAAGATCCTCTGGCTCCGCAAGCACGAACCGAAGCATTACGACCGGGTCAGGCAGGTGCTGCTGCCGAAAGACTACGTGCGTTTTCGGCTGACCGGCGAATTCGCCACGGAAGTGAGCGACGCCTCGGGGACGCTGCTGCTGGACGTGCAGAATCGGAGGTGGTGCAAAACGCTGCTCGACCGGCTGCAGCTCGATCCGGCGATTCTTCCACAGGTCTACGAATCGGAAGAGGTGAGCGGAAAACTGTCCGCCGCGGCGGGAAAACTGCTGGGTCTTCCGGCCGGAATCGGCGTCGTTGGCGGGGGCGGGGACCAGGCGGCGGGGGCGGTGGGGAATGGCGTCGTCCGCAAGGGGGTAATTTCGGCCACGATGGGGACGAGCGGCGTCGTCTTCGCCCACAGCGACTCGGTGCAATACGATCCGCAGGGGCGGCTGCACACCTTCTGCCATGCCGTGCGCGGGAAATGGCATATCATGGGGGTCGTGCTCTCGGCCGGCGGGAGCCTGCAATGGTATCGCAATCAGCTCGCTCAGGCCGAAGTCGCCGCCGCGCGGAAGCAGAAGGTCGACCCGTACGAAGTGATCACCGCCGAGGCCGTCGAGGCGCCCCCGGGGTCGGAAGGGCTGTTCTTTCTGCCGTACCTGACCGGCGAGCGCACCCCCCACGCCGACCCGCACGCGCGGGGAGCGTGGGTGGGCTTAAGCCTGCGGCACGGCCGGGCGCACCTGGTGCGATCGATCATGGAGGGGGCGACCTATGCCATGCGGGATTCGCTCGAGATCATCCGGCAGCTTCGGGTGCCGGTGCACGAAGTCCGGTTGTCGGGCGGCGGAGCGCGGAGCCGATTCTGGCGGCAGATGCAGGCCGATATTTACGGAGCGAAGACGGTGACGACGAATTCGGCGGAAGGCCCGGCGTACGGCGTGGCCCTGCTGGCGGCGGTCGGAACCGGGGCGTACAAAACAATCGTCGAAGCGTGTCAGGCGACGATCAGGGTCGAGGACAGCACGGTCCCGAATCCGAAATCGCGGCGGGTCTACGACGCCTCGTACCCCCTGTATCAGAAGCTGTATCGCTCACTCAAAGACGATTTCAGGATCATCTCGGAGCTGGTTTCATGACCGCGCTGTATCTGACCGAAGCCGACGTCCGCGAACTGCTCGACATGGAAATCGCCATCGAGGTGGTCGAAGAGGCGTTCCGCCGACTGGGGCACGGGGGGGCGATGAATGTGCCCCGCGCTCGGGCGCATGCCCAGGGGATCTACCTGCATACGATGTCGGCCGTGGCACCGTATCTGGGCTATGCCGGCTGGAAGGCGTACACCACGACGGCGCAGGGAGCGAAGTTTCACGTGGGGCTGTACTCGACGAAATCGGGCGAGCTGACGGCGCTGATCGAAGCCAATTACCTGGGCCAGTTGCGGACCGGCGCCGCCAGCGCCGTCGCCACCGAGTGCATGGCCCGTCCCGATGCGAAGGTGGTGGGGCTGTTCGGCTCGGGGCACCAGGCCCGGACCCAGCTCAAGGGGGTCTGCTCGGTGCGCAGGATCGAGCTCGTGGAAGTGTACAGCCGGAATGAAGAGCGCTGCCGGCAGTTCTGCGAGCTGATGTCGGAATGGTGCAACACCCGAGTCATTCCGTCGCGGAACCCGGACGGCGTGGCGGCAGAAAAGGACATCGTGATCTGCGCCACCAGCGCACGCACGCCGCTGTTCGAGGGGAAGGTGCTCGACGAAGGAACGCACCTGAACGTCATTGGTTCCAACTTTCTCAACAAAGCCGAGATCGACGCCACGACGGTGCACCGGGCCGACACGATCGTGTGCGACAGCATCGAGCAATGCCGTCTGGAAGCCGGGGACTTCGTGCAGGCGCTGGAAGACGGCGCGGTGGAGTGGTCGCACATGCGCGAACTGGCCGACGTTGTCGTCGGCCGCGAAACGGGCCGCAAGACCCCCGAGAGCATCACCCTCTTCAAATCGGTGGGGCTGGCGCTGGAAGACGTGGCCGCGGCCGCGCGGCTCGTGGAATTGGCCGAAAAAGAAGGCCTGGGAAAGCGCCTGCCGGTGTGACGCGCGGCGGCTGAGCACTGGCGGCGATCGGAAGGGTTTGCGCAGCCGGTAAAGTTTACCTGCGCGGAATGACTGGCAGGGACGCCGGTTGAATCGCGCCGCAGGCCCCGTCACAACCGGACCATTCGATACAGGTCGAACGACCCCGCCGGCGCGGCCTCACGAGGCCCCCCTTTCCGTGATGCGGTTTTGCCGGGGCTGACGATTCTCACAGTGGGCATCGGCGTAGCGAACTCTTCGGGCGTATCGATAAAGCGGCCCGACCGAAGATCACGCCTCCGACCCGACCGCTCCTGACGTGGGGCGGCCTGTCGACCGCAACTGTGTCCGCGCGGCTTGTTTTTTCGCCGCGCTCTCGAATTGACCCACGGTGATGATGACGCACTCCGCTCGCGGTGCGCGCCGGATCTGCCCGCGCGCGCCTCTGATGGCGCTCTGGCTGGCGGCGGCCTCCCTCGTCGGGCCGGCCGGCTGCTCGCCGAAGTCGGCGCTCGCGCCCATCGTGATCAGCGACGAGCAGGTCGCCCCTGATGCGCTCGTCATCCCGGGTAATCGGCCCTGGGTCGACACGGGGATCGACGTCGTCGCCGGCCAGCCGCTCACGGTCGTGGGCAAAGGGCGCATCGTCATCGGCAGGATCAAGAAGCCGAAAGAGGATGCCGAGCGCGACGTCGGACCGAAAGGAACCTTCTTCTATGGCAATAAACTGACCGAGGAGAAGTTTCCC
>JBLMWR010000627.1:0-3154 GCA_050257335.1 Deltaproteobacteria bacterium
CCTCCCCCATCAAGGGGGAGGGAATTGATTTGTGTCCCCCAACTCCAGGGAGGGCCACGCATCGGGGTGGCACTGCTCCTACTGCTCGGCGCATCGCTGATCTTCTTCGCGACGCCTGTCCTGGCCCAGGCGCCCGAGCTGATCTCGATCAAGCCGGCGCGATCGTCGCCGCCGATCCGCTCGGACGCGCCGATGACGTTTCTGTGGAACGTCAGCTCGCAATCGCCGAGCCTGGTGGAAGGGCAATTGGAGGTCGTCGTCCACGACGGCCCCACGGTGCGGGCCCGCGCGGTTCTTGAAGACATCGTGCTCTCCCCCGGCGATCAGCTCTTCCGCACCGTCCTGCCGCCGGTCGAATCGAACAATCCACAAAACCTGATTGAGGTGCACGTCGAGTTCGTCAGGAAGAAGCGCAAACTTGCGTCAGAGAACTTCGATTTCCGTGCGCCCAGTCAATGGCAGCGGTCGCTGGCGATTCTGGTATGCGACCCCTGGCAGACGGGGGTCACCCCCGACAAGCAGCGGCTGATCGACCGCCTGCGTCTCGAAACCTGCAACGCCGACGCCGCCGACCGCACGCTCACGACGTTTCCCGCGCACGTCCGCCCCGAAGACCTCCCCCCCGACTCGCTGGGCTATTGCGGGTATGACCTGATCTGTCTGGCGGACGAGGGCTTCGCAGAAGTCAAAGAGACGCAATTGCGGATGATCCTCGACTGGGTGAACGCCGGCGGCAGCCTGTGCGTGGTGCCCGGCCCGAAAATCCTCAAGGAATATCACGCCCGGTTCCTGAACCAGGCGGTACACAGCAGCCCCGACAATCCCCGGTTTGCCCTCGACTCCTCGGGCCGGATCATGCCGCCTGCCGGCAACGAAGCCGAAGCCCGAGCGCTGCTGCTCTGCCGCTGCGGTCTGGGTCGGGTTGCGCTGATCCCCGGCAAACCCGACCGGCTGCTGCACGACCACGAAATCGACGTCCGGCGAATGCTGGTTTTTTTGTGGAAAGTCAGGCACGACCGGGTTGAGGTATTCATGAACACGGGAACGTTCCTGGTAAAGACCGAAGTGCCCGTCGATCAGCCGAAGCCCGGTGAAAGCGACTGGCAGAATTACAACCAGAATCGCAACGTGAACTACGCCGGGCTGCGCCCCAGAGACTATCCGCTGGCCCAGTTGCCGCTGCAATCGGGCGATCAGTTGCTGTCGCGGCTGATGCCCCAGGGATTGCAGGTGGTGCCGATGTCGCTGATCGGCCTGATCCTCGTGGTCTACGTGGCGCTGATCGGCCCGGCCGACTGGCTCGTGCTGGGGGCCATCAAGCGGCGGAAATGGACGTGGATCCTGTTTCCGGTCGTCACCGTCGTGCTCACGCTGGCGACGGTCTGGCTGGCGGAATGGTACATGCAGGTGACGGGGGGTCACCGTCGCGTGACGTTTTACGACGTTGGCGACGACGGCCGAATCGCCCGCCACAGCCGCTTCGACGTCCTCTTCGAAGGATCCGAGCGGTTCGTGGCGACCGATCTGACCCGCGAGATCTTCACCGCCATGACCCTGCAGCGGTTCAGCCGCGGAACCTGGCAAGGCTACCAGCAGGCGCAGTTGCAGCAGGGGGACCAGAGCCGCAAGTATACCGAAGCCCCCAGTTACATCGGCCGCGTCCCGGCGCACTACACGGTCAGGCAATTCGCCTCACAATGGACGCCGCAGCTCAACCGCCGGTTCACCATTCCCCCGGGGGGCGACCGGCCCGTCGAATTCGACTGGGACCACTTCGCCGATCCGCAGATTTTCAACCCGCAGACTATCGCCGTCGACGGCCCGGCGCGCAAGGAGCTTCTCGAGAGCCTCCGTAAGGCGTTCCCTCCGAATGCGACGGTCTTTGTCCTCACGGGCGGCAAACGCCACCACCTCGCCGGCAACGCGACTCTCTTCGGCAACGTCTACGCCCCGTACGGCCTCGATCCCTACGGCAATCCGTACACCCAACCGCAGTACGGACAGCCGTGGCAGAACCCGAACGCTGCTCAAGCCGACAGCTTTCTCGAAGACGCGTCGGTCAATTCACTGGGTGGGCTCTTCGCGGTGGTCTCGCAGGTGTCCCCCGGCGGCGGCCGGGATTTCGAAGACATGGCGCTGGTCGATCCGTCCGATCCCGACCAGTGGCTGCTGATCGTCGCCGTCGATCGGGGAGACGAGCTGGAGCTGTATCGGAAACTGTACACGAAAGGTGATTGAATGCTTGTCGTCGACGTGGAAAGCCTGTGGGTGCGCTACGGGCAACTGGCGGCCGTGCGGGGGATTTCGCTGCAGATTCCCCGCGGCGAGGTGTTCGGGTTCATCGGTCCCAATGGGGCCGGCAAGTCGTCCACGATCAAGGTCCTGGCGACGCTGCTCCGCGATTTCACCGGAAAGGTGAAAATCAACGGGCTCGACGTCTTGTGGAAGCCGCAGGCGGTGCGCGAGAAGATCGGCTACGTCCCCGATTTTTTCGGCGTTTACGAAGACCTGACGGTCGAAGAGTACCTGCACTTTTTCGCTGCCGCCTATCGCATCGAGCGTGCCCGCCGCAAGGCAATCATCGGCGACGTCCTCGAGCTTACGGACCTTGTGCACAAGCTCAATTCGCCGGTCGATGCGCTGTCGCGGGGGATGAAGCAGCGGCTGTCGCTGGCGCGGGTGCTGCTGCACGACCCGGACCTGCTGCTCCTCGACGAGCCCGCCTCGGGGCTCGACCCCCGGGCCCGCATCGAAATGCGAGAGCTGCTCAAGGCCCTCAAGGAGATGGGCAAGACGATTCTCATCTCCAGCCACATTCTGCACGAGTTGTCGCAGCTCTGCACCCGCATCGGCATCATCGAGGCCGGGGTGATGGTCGCCCAGGGATCGATCAACGACATTTACCGCCATCTGGGACTGCTCAGGATCGTGCACGTGCAGGTGGTCGACATGAATGACGACCTGGTGACACGGATCAAATCCGTGCCGGGCGTCAATTCGGTCGAACCGCAGGTGGACCGCCTGGCGATCCGGCTGCACGAAGACCAGACATCGATCGAAGACCTGCACGATCACCTGGTGTCGGCGGGAGCCCGCATCCGCATGTTCCAGCCCGAGGCGATGGACATGGAGACGGCGTTCATGAAGCTGACCG
>JBLMWR010000628.1:0-4732 GCA_050257335.1 Deltaproteobacteria bacterium
CGAAGTTCTCGCCCGGGAATTCGGCCTGGAGTTCCCTGCAGATACCGAGTTCCTGTCGCCGGATGCTTGGCGCGGAAATGCCCTGGCGTAGGGCGCCGCCGGCTGCAACGTCCCGCCCGGCAAGCGGAACCTGCTTGACGCCATCGATCCCTCTTCGTGTAGAATCAGCCGGACTGAAGACAACGCATTCTTTCGTGCGCCAGCCAGGGCTGGCGGCGCAGTTCCTGTCTGCGAGGCGATGCCATGCGCGTTCTGATTGTGGAAGACGACGCGGAACTGGGAGGCCAGTTGCAGAAGGGGCTGGGCGAGCAGGGGTTTGCCGTCGATCGCGCCGAGCATGCCCGGGCAGGGCTCAGCCAGGCCATGACGGGCGTCTATGACCTGATGATCCTCGATCGCATGCTCCCCGGCGGCGACGGGCTCGAGCTGCTGACGAAGGCCCGCGCCGCGGGTGTTGCATCGCCCGTCATTTTTCTGACGGCGCGCGGCGAAATCGCCGACCGAATCGACGGCCTCGATGCCGGTGCCGACGACTATCTCGCCAAACCGTTCTCCTTTCCCGAGCTTCTGGCCCGGATGCGGGTCGTCCTGCGTCGCGGCGGGGAACGCCAGGCGAACGTCCTGCAGTTGGACGACCTGCGGCTCGACCCGCTGTTGCGAACGGTCGAGCGGGGCGGCTCGAAAATTGACTTGACGACCAAGGAATTCGCGCTCTTGCACTTCCTGATGCGCCATTCAGGACACGTCGTCAGCCGCAGCATGATCCTCGAGCATGTGTGGGACGTGACTTTCGGCGGTATGACGAACGTGGTCGACGTGCACATCAATCGCCTGCGAAACAAGATCGATCGCGGCCGCCGCCAGCCGCTCATCCATACATTGCGGGGAGTGGGATATGCCATCCGGCTCGAGTGACACCGCCCCGGACCAGGCGGCGCTTTGCAGGCGACGGGTCGACATCGGGGAACCTGCGGGAGGTGCAGCGCCGGTTCCTGACCGGCTGCGGTCGACCCCGCGCTGGCAGTGGGGTCTGCGGACCCGCATCACCGTCTATACCAGCGCCGTCATCGCCGCGACGCTGGCGGCCGCATTCTTCTGGAGCGTCTATGAGCTGCGGGCCGACCTCCAGGCCCACAACGACTTGTTTCTGCGTCAGGAATTCACGGAGTTCGCCGCGATCCTGCAGCGCGAGGTGCGCAAGCCCGCGAACGCCGATCCGCTGGCGGCGGTGCGCGCGGAAGCCGAAATCAACAAAGAAGCCGGGATGTTCGTGGTATTGCGGCACGAAGGGCTCGCCCATATATTTCCGGAAAAGAAGAACATCGAGCCGCTTGCGGAAGCGGTGCAGGCGGCGCAGCTCGACGAAACTCCGGCGACGATCGATGCACAGGGCCAGAGGGTCCTGGCCGTGCGCCGCGTGATCTCTATTCCCAATATCGGAACCTGGACCATCGACGCGGGCTTGCGCCTGGCGCAAACCGAGCAGACGGTGGCGAGTTTCACCCGGCGCCTGGCCGGGGGGAGCGCCGCTTTTCTCGCCGTCGCCGTGCTCGGCGGATTGTTTCTGACCCGGCAGGCGCTGCGCCCCGTCGCGGCCAGCATTCGATCGGCGCAGCAGTTGAACCCCAACGACTTGTCGGTCCGCCTTCCCCGCACCGGAGCGGAAGACGAACTCGACCTTCTGGCGGCGACGATCAACGACCTCCTCGAACGGCTGAACCAGTACCACGAGCAGATCATCCGATTTACCGCCGACGCTTCCCACGAGCTTCGCGGTCCGCTGGCCGCCATGCGCGCGGGAATCGAGGTGGCCCTGCAACAGCCCCGTTCAGCCGATGATTACCGCGAATCGCTCGAAACCCTCGGCGAGCAGTGCCAGACCCTGACGGACCTCGTCAACAAGCTGCTGCTTTTGGCCCGGGCCGATGCCGGCCAGGTTGAATTGCGGCGCGATCCGGTCGAGCTGGCGGCGCTGATCGCCGAGGCGGTGGAAACGTATCGCCCGCTCGCCGATGAAAAGCGGATCACACTGGAGTGGAACGGGTCGGAGCCGGTGTGGTGTCCGGGCGACCGCATGCGGCTCTCGCAACTGGTCATGAACCTCCTCGACAACGCCATCAAGTATACCGACGCGCAAGGGATGGTCCGCCTGGAGCTGGCGGCGGAGGGAGACCTCGCACGGCTGACCGTGGAAGATACCGGCATCGGGATCGCCGCCGACCGCCTGCCCCACATTTTCGAGCGCTTCTTCCAGGTCGAAAAATCGCGGTCGCAGGGGGGCGGGGGACTCGGCCTGAGCATCTGCCGCTGGGTGGCGGCCGCGCACAAAGGGTCGATCGACGTCACCAGCCAGCCGGGGCGCGGATCCACCTTTCACTTCACCCTGCCGCGCGGAGAGTCCTCCCCTCCCGCCGTCGCCGGCGCTGCCGGCGTCGGAGCATCAGCGAACGAATGAATGCCCGGCGTCGCATTCCCGTCATTCGCAGCGTCCGACTTCTACGAGTGGGACATTCATTTCAACGGTCCGTCATGCGTTGACCCTTCGCCGGACGATGGGATAATATGGGTCCGCTGGAGACCCGTCACTTGTTCGGGAGAACGTCGCGATGCTCAGGATGCTCGGTCTCGCGAAGACATTGTGCGACGGAGTCACGCGGCGCGAGCTGATGCGCGTCGGGGCCCTTTCACTTTTCGGCAATCTGACGTGGCCCCGCCTCCTGCGGGGAACAGAGATCGCCCTCGCGCAACGATCATCGGTTTCGCGCACTCCCGCCAAATCTGTCATCCTGTTCAATCTGCTGGGAGGCCCCAGCCAGATGGACATGTTCGACATGAAGCCCCTCGCCCCCGCGGAAGTCCGCGGCGAATTCCGGCCCATCGACACGTCGCTTCCCGGCCTCTCGATCTGTGAACATCTGCCGAACACCGCCCGCTGGATGCATAAGGCGTGCGTGATCCGGACGGTCACGCACAACTACAACGCACACAATCCGCTGGCGCTGATGACGGGCAGCGCGGAAGGCAACTTCGCACAGATCCGGGCCGAGCCGACCGATCCCCCCGACATTGGCGCCATCTGCCAGTACCTCGGAATGGGACCTCCCGATCTTCCGGGCGCGGTCTGCATGCCGTGTTATCCCGGATGGGGGGAGAGCGTCAATTATCCGGGGATCCGGCGACCCGGTCCGTACGGCGGATATCTCGGCAGCCAGTACGATCCGCTCTTCAGTCTGTGCCAGCCGACATTCGACCGCCAGCCGAAGATCCCTCATTACGATCCTGTGATTCCGATGGGCGAGCCCTGCATGCCCTCGCTCGACGGGCTCTCCGGCATGACCGTCGACCGGCTCGACCGGCGGCGAACGCTGATCGACCAACTCGACGCGCAGTTCGAAACGGTGCGGCAGTCGCGGGCCATCGACCGGCTCGATAAATTTCAGGCGCGGGCCTATTCGCTCCTGTGCTCGAGCAAAACCCGCGACGCCTTCGACCTGTCGCGCGAGCCCGATGCCGTTCGTGACCGCTACGGTCGGCACCTGAGCGGTTCCAGCCTGCTGGCGGCCCGCCGGCTCGTCGAGGCCGGGGTCCCTTTCATCAGCGTGCATGCCGAGATTTTCGGGAACTACGGTCATTCGTACGACATGCACGAGAACAATTTCGGCATGCTGAAGAACGTCAACCTGCCGATTCTCGACTCGGCCTATCCCGCCCTCATCCAGGACCTCGACGAACGGGGGCTGCTGGATTCGACATTGGTGGTTGTCATGGGGGAAATGGGTCGTTCACCGCGGGTGAACGCCAAAGCCGGCCGCGACCACTGGCCGCAGTGTGGCTTCAGTCTGCTCACCGGCGGCGGGATCAGACCGGGGACTGTTTTTGGAACGACCGACAAACATGCGGCGTACCCCGCCAGTCACCCCGTTTCTCCCGGCGACGTCGTGGCGACGATCTACCACCTGCTCGGGATCGATCCGCACATGACCGTCCCGGACCGCGCCGGCCGGCCGATCGCCATCGCCCACGGCGGTGATCCGATCGCCGACGTCGTCGCCTAGTTACACTTCGAACAGCGACTGCGTCTTCACCACCGCCCGGTTGTCGGGAAAGGTGTGAAAGGTGTGCACCAGCAGGCTGTGCGGGCGCTCTTCGGTCTGAATAAAGCTCAACGGCGCTGGCGCCAGCCGGCTTGTCGGAGCAAAATTATGCGACATCCGCGAGCGGGACGCGTCAATCAGCAGCTCTTCGTGGCACTGCAAAAATACCTCGGCATCGAGCCGCTCGACCTGAAAGCTGACGTGATACAGAACCCCCCCATCGTGCTCGACCGAGTCGTCCCGGTGCCCCTTCAGCCGGCGCCCCAGAACCTGCCGGTTGTGAGGCAATGGCCGATCGGCGCTGGTTGAGACTTCGCACAGCGTCTGTCCGTTGTGGTGGAAAGCGACGACATGTCCGGCGTCGCAGATGAAAAGCGCCGCGGAATAGCTGTCCTGCCGGACCGCCGCCCGCGCATAGACGTCGAACAATTCGGGATGCACCGACCGCGAAAACAGCCGGAACACCAGGGTCCCCACATCAGGTCTCGCCGCATCAACACGCATGTTTCAACCTATCACTCCCCTCATGTGCAAGGGGGGGCGGATGAAATTATCCCACGCCGGCAAATCCCAAACCGGCAACTGACGACTCCCCGCCGACAACGGACATTTGCAAATTATACCACTCCCGTCTCACC
>JBLMWR010000629.1:0-4605 GCA_050257335.1 Deltaproteobacteria bacterium
GGAGTCGGCTCCGGCTGCTGTTCGGGATCGGAGGCGGGTTCGTCGGAGGTGGGTGCGGCGGACGGCTCGGAGGCGGGACCGTCGAGCTCGCCGTTGCCTTTTTCCTCGAGAAGCTCGTGACCTTCATTCTCCAGCAGTTCGGCCGTCTCCTGCATTTGGCGGTCTTCCGCCTCGACCCGCGCACGGGTCTCTTCGAGCGCACGTTCCTGCTCCCTGCGCATTTGCTCGAGGGCCGCGAACTGTTCGGCGAGCTTCGCCTCGCGCTCTCTGAGTTCGTTTTGCCGGGCCGCGGCCTCGCCCTGCAACTTTTCGTTGGCCTCCTGCACCGCCGCCGCCTCGATGCGATTGCGCGCCAACTGCTCGCCGATCTGCCGCTGTTCGGCGCGAAGTTGTTCGAGCTCCAACCGGTGCTGTTCGCGGTCGAGTTCGAACTGGTGCATCGCATCCTGGAGCATGCTGGCCTCATCCAGGAGCGCCTGGCGATCGGCTTCGAGCTGCCGGCGGGCTTCGTTCAACTGCTCCGCCTCGTCAGCCAGATCCTTGTTCTGCGGCTCAATGTGCGTGACTTCCAGCCGGTGCTGCATTCGCAGCTGGGCGATCTCCGCGCGCGCGGCTTCGAGCTGCCGCTGCGCTTCCGCGTTTCTCTCTTCAAGCTGGCGGCGGGCGTGGTCGAGCCCGGCGCGGTCGCGTTCGGCCTGCACCCGCGCTTCGCGGAGCCTGGCCGATTCGTCCGCCAGGGCCTGTCGCTCGGCCTCGAGCTGCCGGCGGAGCCCTTCGAGCCGCTCCACCTCCACCGCCAGACTGCTGCGTTCGACCGCTGCCGATTCGACGTCCCGGCGATGCAGCTCGAGGACCTGTTCGAGTCCGGTCCGCGCGCCCTCCAGTTCTCGTCGTGCGGATTCCTGCTCGGCCGCGAGGCGCGCTTGAGACTCTTCGTGCGCAGTCTGATCGATCTGCAACTGCTGTGCCGCGGCCTGAAGCCGGGCATTCTCGTCGCTGACGTTCTGACGGTCCACGTCGAGCTGCCGACGGGCCTCATCAAGCTTCTCCGTCTCTTCCGCCAGCGTTCGGCGTTCGGCCTGGAAGCACTCGACCCGCTGCCGATGCTCCTCGCGATGTTCTTCGAGCTCGGCCTTCCGGGCCTCGCATTGCTGGCGGGCTTCGTGGAGTTCGGCTTCCAGCCGGTTGCAGGCCTCATCGTGTGCGGCGCGGTCGAGGTCCAATTGCCGGCGCGCCTCTTCCAGCCGTCCGGCCTCCTCGGCCAGCAATTGGCGGTCGGTTTCGAGCTGGCACTGCGCTGCCTGCAGCTCCTCGGTCTGCCGCCGCTGCCGCTCTTCGAGTTCGCGGAGCGCCGCCCGGTCAGATTCGAGCTGCCGCAGGGCTTCGTCAAGCCGGCGAGATCCCTCGCCGAGCGCCTCGCGGTCGGCCTCGAGCTGGCGGCGCTGAGCCTCGAACTGGTCGCGGTCGGCGTGGAGCTGCTGCCGGGCGGCCTCCAGAGCGTTGATGCTCTCGGCCGAATCTTCCGACATTCGGGCGAGATCGACTTGCCGTTTCTCGAACTCTTCGACCTGCTGGCGGAATCGTTGCCGCTCGCGCTCGAATTCGTCGGACTCCGCTGCCACCCGCCGGCGGTCATCCTCGAGCCTTTGCATTTCCGCCGCGAGCGCATCGCGCTCGCTCGCAAATTGACGCCGCTCGGCGTCGAAGCGTTCGCGGTCGGCGTCCAACTGTTGCCGGGCGGTCTGCAGCGCCTGCGCGCCTTCCGCCGACTGCTGGGAAGACTGCAGCAGATCGCTCTGCCGCGCCTCGAACTGTTCCATCTGCTGTCGGAGCGACGATTGTTCGCGCTCGAGATCGGCGCGGCGGGAATCGAGACGCTCGAGCTCTTCGTTGAGGGACTGCCGCTCGGCCTCGATCTGCCGGCGTTCGGCGGCGACCTGTTCGCGAAGGCCGTCGGCCTCAGAAACCGGCGCCGCTTGCGGGCACCGCCGCGCAGGCTGCGGTCCATCAGCGAACAGAGGCCCCAGAATTCCGGTTTCGGCGGCATCGACGGGCTCGCCGAAATCCGGATACTTCCCAAGGTACATTCGCCGCAGCATTTCCCAATCCAGATGCGCGGCACGGGCGACCCGTTCGTCCGCCGAGACGGCGGCGTCGCGGGCGATCGTCACCGCGTCGGCGACCCGGTCGGCATCAGCCGTCAAATCGTCGCTGGCGAGGGCCTCCAGCAGCGCCTTGGCGGCACTGATCGCCGCAAAGGCGGAATTCGCCGCGTATGCCGCGCGCTCGTCGGGAGGGATCGCCTCGTTGGCAAGGACGACGGCCCGCATCGTCGCTTCTTCGACGGCGCAGAATTTGACCGGGTCCACGTCGTTTCCAGAAGCCAGCCTCTCAGCCACGCGAATCGCCGATTCGACGGCCCGCTGGCACGCTCCGGCCTCGGGATGTTTGGAGTCGATCTGAAACAAGGGAACCACGCGACGCGCGCATCGGGCCGCGAACGCCAGAAGCGCAAATAACGGGAGCTGTTTCAGCTCGTTGGTGGTCTCGACAACGGCCATCGCGTATGAACCAGGTCGGAATAAGACGAACTTCGGGCGCAAACCGGCATACAAACATAGCTTATGATTTGACCGATGGCGGAAGATGTCGAAAAAACGCAACTGATTGCCATGCCGCATGTTGTGAGATTTCAACGTGTTACCTTGCCGAAATCCCCTCTCCGCTCGACAATGACTTTCATGCCTGCCGGACCGGAAATCGACGATCGGCTCATTCTTGATTCCCGTGGGCCGAAGTGCCCGGTCGATCCAGATGTTCCCTATGCGTTTCTCGTCGAGCCGGAGCCGGCGGCACAAGGGGGCGTCGAAGACGTCGCCACGATCTTCCTGACGAACCGCGAATGTCCCTTCCGCTGCCTGTTCTGCGATCTGTGGAAGAACACGACGGATCAACGCGTCGCCGCAGGGGCGATTCCACGTCAGATCGACTATGCTCTGACGCGGATCCCCGCAGCCCGGCACGTGAAGCTTTACAACAGCGGAAATTTCTTCGACCGCCAGGCGATTCCCCCCGAAGACTACCCGGCCATCGCCCGGCGCGTCGCGAACTTTCGCACGGTCATCGTCGAGAATCACCCGAAATTGTGCGGTGAGGCGTGCGTCGCTTTTCGCGACCTGCTGGGGGTCGCAAAGCGGAACGTCCCGGCGGAGGATCCGCAGCAGGCGCGGGGTGCTGATCCGCCGCAGCTCGAAGTCGCCATGGGGCTCGAGACGGTGCATCCTGAAATTCTTCCGCGCTTGAACAAACAGATGACTCTCGAGGACTTCCGTCAGGCCGCAGCGTTCCTGACGGCTCACGCGATTGCCGTCCGGGCGTTCATTCTGCTGAAGCCTCCCTTCATGGTCGCATCGGAATGCGTGGAATGGGCGCTGCGATCGATCGAATTCGCGTTCGCCTGCGGCGTGCGGGTGTGCTCGGTCATCCCGACGCGGTCGGGAAACGGCATCATGGATCGGCTGGAGCGCGACGGGCGGTTTGCACCGCCCCGTCTTTCGTCGCTGGAAGAGACCCTCGAGCGGGGCCTCGCCCTGCGCCGCGGGCGCGTGCTCGTCGACTTGTGGGACGTCGAGCGATATTCCAGTTGTCCCGATTGCGGGCGGGCACGCAGCGCCCGGTTGCGACAAATGAACCTGTTTCAGGAAGTTTTCCCCGCAATTGAGTGCTCGTGCACGTAAAAACCCCGCCATGACCGATCTCTTTGCGGACGTCGCCATCGTCGGGTCCGGGTTCGGGGGAACTCTCACCGCGCTCATCCTGAACCGGATAGGGCTGCGGCCCGTCCTCATCGACCGGGCCGGCCACCCGCGGCTGGTGCTGGGAGAGTCATCGACGCCGCTGGCGAACATGCTCCTGAAATCGCTGGCGAAGAAGTACGGGCTGGCGCGGCTCGAACCGCTCGCCGAGTACGGCAGCTGGCAGCGGGAGCTCCCCGATCTGGTCTGCGGACTGAAGCGCGGCTTCAGCTATTTCGGGCACGTCCCGGGGCGCGAATTCGAGCCGTACGTTGACCACGCCAATGAACTTCTGGTGGAGGCGAGTTTCGCCGCCGAAGACGCAGACACGCACTGGTTCCGGCCTGATTTCGACCATTTTCTGGTTCGCGAGGCACAGGCGGCGGGAATTCCCTTCTTCGACCTCACGGAAATCACGAGCCTCGCGGGCGGCGAGCCCTGGCGCCTCACGTGCCGGCGCGGCGGCGAAACGCTCGAAATCGCCGCCGATTTTCTGGTCGACGCTTCCGGCGAGGGAAGCTTCCTGGCGCGGCAACTCGGGATTCCTCTCGATCCCGACCGGATGCGCACCGCATCGCGCGCCGTGTTCGGGCATTTCACCGGGGTCGAACCGTGGGGGAAGCTGCTCGAAGCTCGCGGCGCGAAGATCGCAGACCATACCTTCGACTGCGACGACGCGGCGCTGCATCACATCTTCGACGGCGGGTGGATGTACGTGCTGCGATTCAATAACGGCGTGACCAGCGCGGGGTTCATGTTCGACTGCCGCCGCCATCCACTCGATCCGAATGTCTCCCCCGAAGACGAATGG
>JBLMWR010000630.1:0-2614 GCA_050257335.1 Deltaproteobacteria bacterium
ATCCGCAGCCGGCAGCGATCGCGAACAACCCGCTTACAGCGCCTGCGCAGACACCGCTCAAACGTGCGCTGCCCAGCACCAGCTATTCGCTCCCGCTTCAACGCCCTGGTCGCGACGCATCTGGCGGCATCGGCAGGGATCCTGGGTTGGAGCGGGAGCGAATGGCTGGTGCTGGGCAGCGCACGTTTGAGCGGTGTCTGCGCAGGCGCTGTGAGCGGGTTGTTCGCGATCGCTGCCGGCTGCGGATACGTCGCGCCGCAATCGGCAATTCTGATCGGGCTGGCCGCCGGCATCGCCGGACAGGCCGTATTCCGGTCTGTGACGAAGTCGCCGGCCTTCAGCCCGCTGACGTCGTTGTTCGCCGTTCAAGGAACTGGCGGCGGGCTGGGAGTGGTTCTGGCCGCGGTCTTTGCCACAGCCAGCGTCGCCGGTTTTGACCGCAAGGGAGACGAAATCCGCGGGGTCTTGTCGGGCAATCTTGAGCGATTGACCGTCCAGTGTGCAGCGCTTCTCTCCGCGGCGGCGCTGGCCGTCCTCGGCACGTATCTCGTGGCGTGGGTGGTGCGACTGTTTTTTCGCCGCGAAGCCGGATTGAACCAGCGCTGACCCGGCCATATACTCGATGATGCGGGCCTGTAAATCGGCGTTGTGCGGTGGCTGGCTGCCGCAGGCGGCCTCGAAAGCCCGACGTGGCCGGAACGGGGCTGGGTCAGAGGGCTGATGCGTGCCGCGCTTCAAGCAATCCGTCATTCTTTTTGCATGTCTGGGAGCGATAGTTTCCGGCTGCGGAACCGATGCGGATCGGCCGGCGGGGAGCATCGCGGACCGCGACCGCGTCCACACAAAGCCGGGCATGTCTTCTTCGGTTGCGCAGCCCGGCGAACAAGAACCTGCTGCGACTGCTGTTGCGCGTCCCGACGACTGGTTCGAGGACCTGACCGGCCGGACGGGGATTGACTTCGCGCATCGCAACGGGCGCGAAGCCGGCCGGTTCTTTTTCATCGAAAGCTTCGGCGGTGGCGTGGCGATGGTCGATTACGACCGCGACGGCGATATCGACCTGTTCTTCACGGGGGGCGGGACGATCTCCGCGGAATCGCCGGTGCGCATCAGCGGGCTTCCGTCGGCGCTGTTCCGGAATGACGGCGACTGGCGCTTTGCCGACGCTAGCGTCCCCGCCGGATTCGGGGAGGCCCCGGACTATTCTCAGGGCTGTGCCGTTACGGATTTCGATGCCGACGGCTTTCCAGACCTGCTGGTCTGTTGTTACGGCCGCAGCCGGCTGTACCGCAACCGGGGCGACGGCACGTATGCGGGCGACGCGGACGATGCCGGGCTTCCGTCCCGGGAATGGCACACCGCCGCCGCGTTTGGCGACATTGACCGCGACGGCCTTCCCGATCTCTTTCTCGCCCGGTACACCGACTGGAGCCCGGAACGCGACGTGGTCTGCAAGATGCACCGGACGCGCGACTTGTGCGGGCCCTCGTCGTACGCGGGAACGACGTGCCAGTTTTTTCACAACTGCGGCGACGGCCGTTTCGAAGACTGGTCGGCGCGGGTCGGCCTGCAGGGAAACGTCCACGGCCTGGGCGTCGTGGCGGCCGACTTCAACGGCGACGGACGAGTCGACTTCTACGTCGCCAGCGATGAGACGCCGAAGCACCTGTATCTGGGCACGCCCGAGAACGACTTCCGCGAAGCCGGAGCGGCGGCGGGAGTGGCCGTCGGCGAATTGGGACAGAACGAAGGCAGCATGGGGGTGGACGTGGGGGATTACAACGGCGACGGTCGGCCCGACATTTTCGTCACCAATTTCGAAAATGAAGACTGCTCGCTGTACCGCAATCTGGGCGACGGATTGTTTCTGCATTCCACCGTCGCCGCCGGCTTGTCGGGGCGCTCGCGCCGGCGCGTCGGGTTCGGCACGGCCCTGACCGACTTCAACGGGGACGGCTGGCTCGATCTGTTCGTCCTCAACGGCAATCCGATCTACACGACCGCCGACACCCCGTTCAAGCAGGCCCCCCAATTGTTTTTGAATCGCCAGGGACGGCGATTCGAGAACATCTCGGATCAGGGGGGGCCGTACTTCCGCGAGGAGCATTCGGGAAGAGGCGCCGCCGCCGGAGATCTCGACGACGACGGCGCTCCCGACCTGGTGACCGTCCTGATGAATGAACCGGTTCGAATTCTCGCCAACCGCCTGCGCCCGCGAAACTTTATCGGCGTAGAGCTCCGTGCCCGCGGGGGCGAGCCAGACGCCACAGGCGCCCGCCTCACGGCCGAATTCGACGGTCGCCGCCTGGTCCGCTTTGTTGCGCGCGGCACGAGCTACTTTTCGCAGCCGGACCCGCGGTTCCTCTTTCCACTTTCCCCCGAAACGGAACGGGCCGACGTGATCGTCGAATGGCCGGGGCGCGCCGCGGAAGTTTTTCGCGGCCTGAAAGCGCGCGGGAAGCATGTGCTGGTCGAAGGACGGGGAGAGAACAGCCATGAGCCCCGGTGAGGCCACCCCGCGTCGCGCCCGCCGAATCGCCATGTTCATTGCACTGGCGGTCGCACCGACGGCCGTCGTCGTGTGGTACGCGATGCGGCCGAACCCGGCGCGGCT
>JBLMWR010000631.1:0-3996 GCA_050257335.1 Deltaproteobacteria bacterium
CTCCAGCGACCCCTGAATCGTCCGCAGAATGCCGACCAGCTCGTCGCGCCCGGGCAGCGCGCCCTGCTCCAGCATCTGTTTCCAGTTGCCGAGAATGCTGCCCGTGACCAGGCCCGCCGGCTCGTCATCGTCGGATTCCGCATAGATCAGTTCCGCGGCGGCACTCTCGCGGAGCGCGCCGATCAGGTCCCCCAGCTCGGTCTCGACGTCGCCGTCCGTCAGTTGCCGTCCCGACGCCACGAAGGCCTCATAGATGCCCAGTTCGGTCTCGAACAGCGGCTTGACGAGTTCCTTCGACTTGTACCGGTTGCCGGTATACGCCAGGGACTCTTGCTGCGGCTGGCGGCAGTTGCGCTTGGCGAGTTTCTGCTTGCGCTTCTGATCGCGGCTGAGGCGGGCTTTCTTCGACATGACTGTACTTCCTTGTACGGGGGTGCGGATGCGTAACGTGCGGACCACGGGGTACCTCCCGTGGGCCTGGCGCGCTGCTTATTTCGCGCCGCTGGCTGCAACGCCGCGTTTGGGCCAGTTCAGGTGTTTGTGCAGGAAATCGTAGGTCCCGACGCCGTTGATCTTATGCGGGCCGGTGAAGAATTCAATCTCAGTTTTGTCCCCCAGCCCCAGAATATCGTAGTGCCGGCGGACCTTGGCGTATTCCCAGGCGACCCATTCGTCGGGGGCCACGCCGTCGTGATGCCCGCGCTCGACCATGAAGGGACGGGGGGTCATCAGGTTCGACAGCTCGGCGTAATTCGCCACATGCCCCATGTTCCATTCGAAGATTTCATACTCGCCGGTAAAGACGTAGCTGTATCCGTCATGGACCGTTGTGTTCTTGACGACCCATTCGTTGAAGTCGGCCGAGCAGATCGACAGGCAATAGTCCTTGAGCATGGGCGGGACGCGGACTGCCGTCTTGCCGCCGTACGACAGGCCGTAGAAGGCGATCCGCCGGGGATCGGCGTTGGGGAGCGTTTTCAGAAAGTCGATCGTCCGCTGGTGCTGCGGAATGATGTAGCTGAAGAGCGACCGCTTGAGCGGGTTGCTCTTGCGCTGCAGCGTTCGGAAGCGGTCCCCGCCGCGGTAGGGATTCTGCGGCGCGTAGGTGATGAACCCCCGGTTGGCCAGCTCCGCCGAAAACGCCGAGTAGTATTTGTACCCGTCCACAGTCCTGGAGATCGTATCCATCGGCACCCCTTCGAGGCCGTGCTGGCAGACGACGACGGGGCGTTTTTCGCCGGGCTTGAGGTCTTTGGGCAACAGCAGTATCCCGCCGGCGATCACGTCGGGGTAGACGTCGATCATGACCTCGTACGCCACGAATCCGGGCTCGTCGAGCACCTGGCGGGTGCGCACATGGGGATCGATCGTCGGCGCGGGCAACCGGCCGATCATTTCGTCGTAGACGAAATCGCGATAGGGTTCGACAGTTTGTTCCCATCGGACGAGAGATGACCGGTCGGCTTTCGCCCACACCTGATCGCGGACGCGGGCGCTGCGCCGCAGCAGTTTCTGGGTGAATTCGACCAGCTCGCTCACCTGCCGGTTCTGCCGCTCCTGCGGGTCGAAGTTCGTACGGCCGTCTTTGGGGATTTCGTCGGCCAATCGCGCCGGTTCGCGCAGCCCCAGCCCCTGAAGGAACCGGGCGATCGCCGGAGCGCTCCCGGGGGGCCCCTTTCCGTCGCGGCCGGCAATCAGCCCCAGCGCCGTCCCCCGGTTCAACTTCTGAAAGAAAGCGGCGGCACGGTCGAATTCCCGCCGGACATCCTCGAGCCGGGGAGTCGTGATCTTCCCCGGCGCCGCTCCGCCGCTTCGGCCCGGTTTGGGCGCCGGGGGACCTGCCACTTCGGGCCCTGCCGCGGCCTCAATCACCAGGGGGCGGGGCGCGATCAGGCTGGCGACCTCGGCGTCGCCGAATTCCCTGAGCAGCGCCCAGACGTTCCGGTAGATCGGTTCCTGCCACAGATTTTCGCGCGGCTGGAAATAGCCGCTCACGAGGGCCCCGTCGATGCGCGGGTCGAGCGCCGCCGCATAAAACGCGAGCAGCCCCCCTTCCCCGATCCCCGCCACGCCGATGGGCGCATCGACGTTCTGGACCTTGTTGAGGAGCGTGAACTGATCGACGGCGGCGAGCACCTTCTGGACCTCGTAGCCGATAATATGCCGGCCCATCTCGAACGCCTGCCGGTAGATGAACTCGCGGTGCGGCTGATTGGTGTACCGCACGTCGGGGTTCCCCGAGAACGTGTCGTCGCGGCTGATGAGCGTGGGGATCAGCACCTGGCAGCCGTGTTCGACCAGATGCCGGGCAAGCTGCGATTCTTCGGCGACTCCCTCTTTCAGGCCGGCGAACATCTCTGGCGTCCAGTCGGCGTCGGGGAGGGCGACGACGCGCGCCCTGGGCTCCCCCTCCGGCGTCAGCAACAACCCCTCGGCGGTGACGCCGTCGAGAACCTGCCAGCGGACTGCCAGCACGTTGTAATGCGGACCGCGGGCGACGAGGGCCGACTGGAAATTCGTGGCGACGTGTTCGATCGCCCTCGCTTCGACGCGCGGATCAACGGCCCCCAGAATCGTCCGCAGGTGTTCGCGGTTCGGCGCAATGCTTTTCTCGTAAGCGTCCGGGCTGGAAAAATCCCGGTTCCAGAGCTTTTCGCGGCGTTCGACCGAGGCGGCGATCTCGCGCAGCGCGAACCGGTCGATACCGTCCACCATGATCACGTCGAGAGGCTGGTCGATGACGAGGGGCCTGGTCCCCGCCAGCGGCTCGGCCCGCACGGCCGACGCACACAAGAGCACCGCGATGCCATACGCCGCCGCCCGTCCCCAGATCGTCATGATGCGCTCTCCACAGTCGAGGGAATGCCGAAGTCGGCCCTGGATTCTAACGACTCCCGGAGTGGACTTCAAAAGACCCGTCGAATCGGTGCTGGGACGAATCGCGCCGCGGGGCGCATCGTTTCGTTGGCGCCCGCCTTAAAAACGCCGCGGGCCAGCCTCCGGATTGGCTCGAAAGTCCTGGCACGATGGAATCCACAAACCCCATCTCGCGGAGCGAGATGACTGCAATGCAGTCATCCCGGCGCGCCGGGTTCCTTCTCCCTCTGAAGGCATCGGTATCTACACATCACAAATTGAACGGAGAATTGATGATTCTCCCTCCCCCCTTTGTGGGAGAGGGGCTGGGGTGGGGGGCGAGCGTCGATTGACACTCCCACCCCCATCCTGACCTTCCCCCATCAAGGGGAAGGAATCCTGTTTTGCCGTCCGGGCGCCAACGTTTCGGCACTTGTGTAGATACCGATGCTCTGAAGGAGGGCTAGTGCTTTGTCAAAGATAAAAGTCAGGTTGTAGCCACGCTCGCCAGAGCGTGGGAAAGCATCGAATACTGACTCATCCCCCACGCTCTGGCGCGCGTGGCTACCCGAGAATCAAGGTTTGACAAAGCACTAGGGTGAGGGCGAATCGGCCAAAAACGATGCCGTCACCGCGCCGACGCCGTTCGAATCACGAAACCAGCCCGCTCTCTGAAGGACCTTCCCGGAACCCAGAAAGGGCAAAGCGGCTCAAGTCGTCTTCTCGGCCGTCGCCGGCCGGGCCTGCCGGGCCTGGCGCATCCAGTATTCCACCTGGGTGCGGAAGTTCTGCTCGAGGGCGGCCAGCCGCTCTTCGAGATCGGCCACCCGCAGCCGGCACGCCGTATGGCCGTCCGCGTTCGGCAATTCCTTTTTGAGCCCGGCCCGAATCTGGTTCGCGATCCGTTTGCACGCGCTCGAAACGAGATTCTGAGTGATCGGCCCGTGATGCCGAATGCAGTCCTTGATTCCCGCGATGATAATCGCCTCCAGTCAGCCGCGCTCTTCAAAAATCGGATCCATGGCACCCCCGCTGCTTCGCATTGCCGTGTCGGGAAAAGGAGCCCAAGTATAACCCGATTGGGGCAAAGCCGCGGCCCTGGTGCAGCCGGGCAGCGGGGCGGCCGTGAGAAGCGAGTGA
>JBLMWR010000632.1:0-7342 GCA_050257335.1 Deltaproteobacteria bacterium
GAAGGCACTCGTCGCTCAGTGGCGTCGTGCGATGCAGGGTGTCGTCGTATTCCTGCTGGTAGACAATAATCAAGTCGTGGTCAGTGTCGCGTACGAGTTGCAGCGCCCGGTCAAGGACCTCGGAGTCATACGCTTCGGAAAAATAGTCCAGGGCACGCCCGCGGAAAATGAGATCGATGCTGCTGTTGCGCACGGCAACAATCGCCACTCGTTTTTTCGCCCGAAGCACTGCGTCGAACAGCGTGTCGCAACTGAGGACGGGCCTTTCATACCGCCGGATTCCGTGAACCTCGGGTGGCGCTCCGGTAAACATTGAAGCAAAACAGACAGGCGTTTTCGGCGGAATGACCGAGCGCAACCCGAGACGGATGGGCGCATTCTTCAAAATCTTCCCGAAATCGAGTCCTGGATGGCTCCACAAATGGGCACCAATCGCATCCGGGCAGAAAATCAGGCACTTCTCCGCCGACTGTCCGCTGAATATCCTGTCTGCCGCACTGCCGATGCTCTCAAGATTCGAACTTGCCGCTGTCTTCGGCGGCGGCACTCCCATGAGCTTGCAGACCGTCGGAGTCAAATCCGTAATGCAATCGGTGAACGGTTCATCCGCCATGCGATCTTCGCTCAAATGGTGGGGAAAAGCGGCACCCATTGACGCGCAGCGCCTTCCGCCGCACACGGGGCGCAGGTCATTTATTGTGTGCCCGCTGCGAGATCCCGCCACGGCAGGCCTGCCGATAGCGCTGTAACCGTCAGCTATATATTCCGCGAGGTCCTGGGCCTCTGCAAGCTCACGGTCGTCCAGGTGCATGTAGCGTTGCGTCGTCGCGATGCTCGCGTGTCCCAGCAGTCGGCGGGCGTATTCGATTCCCTTCTCCCGGCAGATCTTCGTGCCACACTCGTGGCGGGCCAGGTACGGCACCAGATCTCGGGGCAGGCCGGCCATGTTTCGGAGCCGGGAGTCCGCGCGGCTGAGATTCGGGACCGTCCATGCTTTCCCGGCCGGCGACAAGAAGATCGGCCCTTCCGTGCGACTCCCGACCGCCTGATCGAGCAGGCTCCCGAGCTTTCGGCCGATGGGGATACGCCGAGGCTGCCCCGTCTTGCGAGCCGCGGCGCAGGTCAACTGGGTCGATGGTGAGATTCACGTCCAAGGGGTTCAGACAGATGGCCCTGCCGAATTGGCCGGCATCCGAACGCGGGACGTAATCGTGGGAATCGGTGATAAACCCGCGAAAGAGTTTGACCCCTTCCAGCTTCGGCAATTGCTCACCTCGGTGGGCGGCAGGCGAGTGCCATTAACGATTCGCCGCGCTGACCGTGAGATTGATGTGGAACTGACTTTGAAAGAGGACTGAACCATCGTTCGGCCTTGATAGATTTCTGGCCGACACTTCGCATGACGGGGCTCAAATGAGGGCTGCGTCGGTCGCGGCATCAACCCGCCGAGTCTGTGGTTAGTCGGATTCATTCTCATCTCCCTGCCGGGGGACCTCTGTTCGTGTCAACTCCAGCCGCGAGATGTTTTGCTGTGAGGGACGAACTTTCGGGATTCCAGATTAACGACCAAAGAGAATTCGCGCCCGGTCAGCGACTTTTGTGGCGATCGAATAAACGCCCTGCGCGTCGGCTCAAAACTCGGCGGATACGGCTCGCCTCGAATTCTTTCGAGCACGGCCCTGCCAGCCTTAGAACAGTCCCGCCACTGAGAATCGCCGGGAAAATCCAGCACACTTAGTTTGGAATTTCCAGGCGGCAGCAGCCGAAATCGAGGTGCTCGCGGGCACCACTCGATCGGAAAACGTCTCCATGCAGAGAGTAAAGGATGAAGCGACCTTTGCGCTCGGACTTCGCGATCCCGGCATTGCGGAGGATCTGCAGATGGTGCGACATCGTCACCATTTCGACGTGCAGCGATTGGGACAATTCGCTGACATTTTTCGGGCCGCTTCGCAGAGCATTCACGATGCGCAGGCGCACCGGCTCGCTCAGGGCCTTCAGTTGCTCTGCACAGTGATTGGCTTGGAGAGGATCTTTCGCCACGACTGACCGATTTGACGGGTTGCTTCGAGATAGGGAGGGACGGCGCTCGATCTTCAATTTTAACACACGGACGCAGACTTGCGGAAGGGAGGCGTCATCGGGGCAGGTATTCCGCCTGATGCGGTCAGGTTTCACTCGTACCCAAAGTCCGTTTTCGGGCACAAAAGTCGGGCGAGCCGGGCAGGCTGGAAAACCTGCCCGACGGACCCGGGCACGCCGTCACGTGCCGCATGCGCCGACCACCGTTTCCGACGGCAACTCGACGAACAGGTCAGCGATCGGAGTGCGCTGCAGTGCCTCCCAGCGGGCGAGAGGGATCGCCGTCTTCTGACCCCGACGCCACGTGTGCCCCTCGTCGTCGGTGGCCTCGGCGAACGGCCCTTTGAAGACGACCGTGCAGAGTTCGCCGCCGGAAGTTGCCGGACGATGACACGTAATCCGCGTCTCACGCAGGGCAATTCCCTCGTATTCGAAACAGGCACGCGAGCGGAAGGTGGTTAGCTGCATGTCGGCGAAACCGGCGGTTTCGAGGCTGTTGAGAAGGTCGCCGCAGGCAGGTACATATTTCACAGAGCCCGCGCCACCCGGAAGCTGGGGGGCGCTCGAAAGCGGGGCTTGGGCCGTGAGAATATGCAGCAGCAGGCTACCGCCGGGGCGGAGAGCTGTGCGGACCTCCTTCAGGAATCGAACCACCTCGTCCGACTCGACGGGAACATTGAACGTGCCGCGAAGCCGCGCTTCGTCAAGCGACATTTCACCGAATTCCCCGGGGACCACGAGGGGCTGGCCGAGGCGATGCTCCCACGATCGGGCAGCGGGCGCATCCGACGCAGTCACGGCCTCAACCGCCTGCCCTGCGCCGCGATGATCGATGTCCCCTTCCAGAACGTAGAACTCCCACAGCCCCCCGTCCGGATCATTGGCCCAGAATTTCGTCTGCCGCGCATAGCAGCACTCCACCCCTTCTTCGCGCCGGGTGTGAATGCCTGCAATTTCGAGGCGACGCTGCGCTTCGACCAGCTTCGTGGAATCGGAGAATCGGAACCCCGCATGGTTCAGCGCTCCCCGACCTGCCGGTGCATGCGGCTCGAGCGAAAAGACAAGCGGCGGGTCATCGAGCTCGAATTTCGCGTAATCGGAGCGTCGTTTGGCCGGCTCCTTCCCGAACAGCCCCTGAAAGAACTGCACCGACTTGCCGAGGTCCGACACATTGACCGACAGGTGGAATCGGACAGGTTGCGAGATTTCAGCAGGCATGATTGAAAGACTCCATTGTCAGGGAACTATCAGAGGAACGGCCATCAGGCAACGGCCGCCGGAGTTTCAGTCTCTCCGGCGGTCACAAGCGATTCATTCACAACAGGAATCCTGAGAAAGCACGTCCAGACGACGAGTGCAAGCACCCCCAGTGCAGACGCCTGGAAGAACGGCATGTAGGAATGATAGCGTCGTTCAGTGTGCGCCAACAGCAGCGGACCCAGCGCCGAAGCAAAGACGGTGAGCATCTGCGCGACTCCCTGGATCTGACCCAGGTGCAGCCGGCCGAAGACCTGCCCGAACGCGGTGAAGAACACGACGGTCATCATGCCGCCCCCCAACGCCATGCCGACGGCGTAGATGACAAGGTCTGGAAAACTGCCGACGAACGGCATCCAGAACAGGGCGCCCCCCAGAAGCGACATCGACAGCCCCATGATGCTGCGCAGCGACGTCCAGTGGACGATCCAGCCGGCTAGAAAATTTCCCGCCAATCCAAGCCCGGTGCTGATCGTCAGGAGCGTGTAGTACGTCTCTTTCGTGAAGCCCCGCTCGACAAGGATCGCCTCGTTGAATAGTGAAATGCCCGAGCTGACCAGACCGTACATCGACGTCGCCAGGGCGAACGCCCAGAACGCCGGCTCGCGCAGGGCTGTCCGCAGCGTCGCACCGGTCACCACGGCAGGCGCTGCGCCTGCCGAACGTTCCATTCCATCGAGTGGCAGTCCGCACTCTTCCGGCGCATTGCGAACCAGGATGAAACCAATCGGCGTTATGCCGAACAGCAGGGCGTATCCGAGACCGGCCCAGACCGACCGCCAAGGAGCGTCACGATAGGCCCCGATGACTTGGAATGCACTGATGAAGCCAGCGGCCATAAGGACCGTGTAGGCTCCCATTGCGAGGCTCAATCGCCGCGAAAACCATTTTCCGGGCATCGCCAGGCTGACGACCGAGAGCGCGCTCTGCCCCAGGCCGCGGGTGAGCAGAATGGCGCCGAAAAAAGCCCACCGGCCGGAGAGCTGCGTCATCGCCAACACGACGCCGCCGAGCGCGAACGTCACGGCCGTCAGTGTCAGTCGCGTTCCGAACCGATCGAGGAGCGTGCCGCACGGAAGGCAAAACGCCGCCCCCAGAATCGTCGCCCAGAAGTTCATTTCGCCGAACTGCACCCGGTCTAAATTGAGGAGGGGGTCCTGGAGCACTCGTTCGGTGATCATTCCCAGGCCGTGCGTTCGCCCCGGCAGCGTGGCGAGCATCGCCAGCGCGCTGACGACGACGATGACCCATCCGTAATAGAAGGGGAGGAAAGACAGGCCCCGTTTCAAGGCAAAGGAGGTCATCGAAAGTACGTCTTGCCGCTTCCTTCGGCATCAAGGTGTTGACGCATGCGCTCCTGAAACTCGCGGTAGTGAGCTTCGCGCTGATCGCCGCCGTCGCTGCGTGCGTTGTAACTCACGTAAAACGCCCGCCGCCGGCCGCCCGATCGATTGGGCGCGGAGCGATGCGGGGTCAGTCCATGAAAAATGGCCACGTCGCCCGGATCGAGAATCAGCTTAACGCCACGGGCGGGATCGACCGCATCTTCGGGGAGCATGTACAGGTCGGGGCGGCCGGGGGGCGACAGGAAGTCGTGATGGTATCCCGAAAAGACTTCCGTGCAGCCGTTCTCCACGGTGGCCGGGTCGATCGGGATCAAGACCGTCAGGAATGTCCTGGGGAACCCGTCCCAATACCGGGGGATGTCCTGGTGCAGGTTGTAGCCCAGAACTCCGGGCGGCTTGAAAATCAGCTTCTCCTTGAAGATACAGGCCGGCTCGCCCAGAATCGACTCGACGATCGCGACGAGCCGGCGGTCGCTGGTGAACTTCTTGCAAACCTCGGAAATGTCGTTGACGGGATCGAACACCTCAAACACTTTCTCCCCGGTTTCGACGTGGGCCATGAAGCGACAACGCAGGTTGCACTGGTCGATCAGATCGCGGCGTTCCGTCAGCAGTCGCCCGGTTTCAGCCAGCAGCGTGTGCATTTCGTCGGGACAAAAAACATTCCTGAGGACCAAAAAGCCATCCGCGCGCCACTTGCGCATTTGGTCTTCGGACAGTTGCCATTCGTCGGCGAAGCGCAATTCTCGATCCCCTTGAGAGGGAGAACGCAGACAGGATCTCGGAAAATCGCTGGTTCAGAATTCCCCAACCACTTCGCCACCGTTGCGCGTGCCCAGCGCCCTCCAGATGTTGAGGCTGATATTTTCGCTGACGAAGCGCGTGGAGCCGTCGCAAAGGAGCAGATGCACGCCGCCCGAATGGAGGCTGCGGGCCGCTTTCCAGCCGATCGCAGTGTAGCCCAATGCCTGCGCATTCGTAATGCAGTCGTAATTCCTGGAATTCGGCGTGTAATAGTGATTGTACGCCGTGTTGCGAATTTCTCCGGAGTACCACAGAAACTGCCTCAGGTCGGCGTAGTTCCAAGCAGAGGGTGACGCGCACGACGCGTCGTCCAGCGAACTCTGGAACGTGAGGAGGTAGCCGTATGTGGTTTGCGGGGGGCCGGGGGGAGTCGGACCAAACACGCTGCGGGTTCCATCGCCAAGCACGCTCTCGGACAGGCACGCCGTGTTGCTGGCGCCGTCTTTAATGTCGGCGATCCGGACGCGGGAGTTGGCGAACATGACGCCATCGGAATTGTATGGCGTACCGTTGCCGGAGGCATAGACGCCCGACCCCTGATTGGCGCAATAATTCGATGGGGACAGGGCCGCGACTCCGTAATCGCCTCCCAGGGACTGCGCTTTGTCGGTCGGGCACAGGAAGATCGGTACGATGATGCTGGCGGCAAGAGCATTGTTCGGATCGGCGATGTTATACGGGGGCGTCGGCGCATACGTCGGGGCGTTCAGGTTCATCAGGTCGTAAATCGCGGTCTGGTCAAGATAGGGGCTGAGGTACGCCAGAACGCCCCAGTTGCCGGCGCTGTAATTGAAATTGCCCCCCGGCACGAGATTCGGCGGAAAGGTCGAGAGCGCACTTTCATAGTTGTGCAGCGCCAGTCCCAGTTGCTTGAGATTGTTCTTGCACTGCGTCCGCCGGGCGGCCTCACGGGCCTGCTGGACTGCCGGCAGGAGCAACGAGACCAGAACCGCGATGATCGCAATCACCACGAGGAGTTCAATCAGAGTAAATCCCCGGCGTCTCATGCTCCTCCTCTTCAGAATCTGCATTGGAATAATATTCTGACGAACATTAGAATAACGGCGACATTAGAATTGGCGGCCCTTCGATTTGCAACCTCCGGCCGTGATTTCCCTCAATAGAAGCTCGATGCACGCCATCCTGAAACTCGCTTCCGTTTTCCTGCTGCTCTTGTTGGCCGGCGGATGCCAGCAGGCCGAGGAATCTGGCCCGCCGAACATGATGCCGAATATCCTTGGCGCGCTGCAGATCCGCGACGCAAAGGAAAGAGATGCGGCTTTAGCGACGGCCTGTCGCGAATCGGCCGATCAAGGTTCTGGGCCGACTGTGCTCATGGGAATTCCGCGCATCGAAGACAGCGGTCTGCGAGATGAAGTCGCGGAAGAGTGCGCCATTACGCTCGGCGACGTCGGACAAATGGAAGCCGCGGTCGAGGTGGCCAGGCTGATCTCCGATCAACCAAAACGAGACGAACTTCTCGCAAAGCTGGGGGCTGAGTGACCCGCGGGCGTCCAGGGAAGCACCACCCACTATCTCGCACGGCGAAGCTCGCGATAAATGCATAAGTCGTTGCAAAACGGGCGCTTCCCTGCGAACCGACAACGGCGGATCGAACCGCCAGCGGCACCCGTTTTCTTTTTTCTTTGCGGCTTTGCGTCTTTGCGCGATGTCCTTCCGTCGAACGCGATGAACGGAAAACAGACTCACGCAAAGGCGCAAAGCCGCGAAGGAAGAGTATTTTTCTGCCCCTCATGTTCCTGTCCCTTCGTCGCTCGTGACGGCGTGTGGGTCCGCGGGACGCAGGTCGTGTATTTTTTGGAGAGCCTGTTCAGCAGGGTGGTCCCAAATCT
>JBLMWR010000633.1:0-5009 GCA_050257335.1 Deltaproteobacteria bacterium
TGGACCTCCCGTGTAGTGCATTCCTTAGCCACGAACTCACCTCCCTGTCACAGGTTCCAAGTAACGGTGAGTTCATTGTAACAAAACGAATTGAGGAAGTTATTTTTTTACACGGACTAAACAGAGCGTTCGTCGTCATCCGGGCGAGCCCCGGCGGCGGCCTGCCCCTCGTCGTCATCTCCCGGTCCGCCTCCGGCGGCGTCCGGTAAAACCGCCTCTTCCCCGGCCGATTCCGGGTCCGCCGCTTGCGAGGCCGGCGACGCCAGCGCCTCACGGATGATCGCCGAGGTCTGCGTGCTGAGTTTGACCCCGTGATCGAGAACGAAAGTGAGGACTGGCGTGTATCGCAGATCCAGACGGTCGGCAATCTTTGACTGGATGAAACCGCGCGCCGCGCGCAGCCCGTGCATCGACAGCGCCTGCGTCTTTTCGTCCCCCATGACCGAGACGTAAACCCGCGCGCTGCGCAGGTCGGGGCTGACTTCGGTCCGCAGAACGGTCACGTTCCGCACCCGCGGGTCTTTCAGCTCGAACAGCACGGTCGTGCTGATCGACTCGCGCAAGGCTTCGGCGACTTTGGCAATTCGTCGCGAACTCATTTGGGCTTCGATCTCTCTCGGGCGGTCTGACAAAAAGCGGACAGGTACCCCACGCCGGCCGCTACAAGGTGCGTTTGATCTCTTCGACCTTGAAGGCCTGGAAGATGTCTCCCTCCTTGATGTCGTCAAACCCTTCCAGACGGATCCCGCATTCCAGTCCCTCGCGGACTTCCCGCACGTCGTCCTTCCCGCGCTTGAGCGAAGAGATGTTGTATTCGTTCAGAATCCGCTGGTCGCGCACAACACGAATGCGGCTGGAGCGCTCGACCACGCCGTTGAGCACGCGGCAGCCGGCGATGCGCCCGAAGCGGCTGATGTCGAACGTCTGCAGGACCATCGCCCGCCCCGTCGGAGTCTCGACCTTTTCCGGCGGCAGCAGCCCTTCGAGCGCCTTCTTAATGTCGTCGGTGATTTCGTAAATGATGCCGTACGGCCGAATTTCGACTCCCTCGCGATCGGCAAGCTGTTCGGCCCGATCCTCGGCGACGACGTGGAAGGCCACGATAATAGCCCCCGAGGCGCTGGCCAGATAGACGTCGCTTTCGTTCACCCCGCCCACTCCCTGGTGCAGGATGTTGACGCGCACTTCAGGATGCTGGAATTTGGTGATTTCGCCCTTGAGGGCTTCGAGGGAGCCGGGGGTGTCGGCCTTGATGATGATGGGAAGCTCGTGGACCTCGCCGGCGCCGGCCTCGGCCGCGCTGAGAATCTCCTGCAGCGAACGGATCTTGCCCCGCTGCGCGAGCTGTTTTTCGCGACCGCGCTCGCGGCGCATCGCCGCGACCCGCCGGGCCTCTTCGATGTCTTCCAGAACGAAAAAGCTGTCTCCCGCCCCGGGGACCACGTCGAGCCCCGCCACCTTGACGGGGGTCGAGGGGCCGGCCTGGTCGATTTCGCGATCTTTGTCGTCGTACATGTTGCGGATGCGCCCGAACGCCGAACCGCACAACACCACGTCCCCCTTCCGCAGCGTTCCGTCCTGGACGATCAGCCAGGCCAGCGCCCCGCGACCCTCGTCGCGAAAGGCCTCGAGGCAGACACCGCTGGCCACCCGCGACGGGTCGGCGGTCAATTCATGCAGCTCCGCCACGGTGAGCAGTGTTTCGAGCAGCTCGTCGATTCCCTTCCCCGTCAGCCCGCTGGTGCGCACGAGCTCGGTGTCGCCGCCATATTCCGCGACCAGAAGCTCTTTCTGGGCCAGTTCCTGCAGTACGCGCGGCTCGTTGCGGTCTGGGAGGTCGATCTTGTTGAGGGCCACGACGATCGGCACTTTGGCGGCGCGGGCGTGGTTGAGCGCCTCGACCGTCTGCGGCATGACCCCGTCGTTGGCGGCCACCACCAGGACGGCGATGTCGGTGACGTTGGCCCCTCGCGCCCGCATCTCGCCGAAAGCCGCGTGACCGGGCGTGTCGAGAAACGTCAGCTTCTTTCCATTGTGTTCGACCTGGTAAGCCGCAATGTGCTGCGTAATCCCGCCGACTTCACCGGCCGCCACATTGGTCGACCGGATCTTGTCGAGCAGCGTCGTTTTCCCGTGATCGACGTGCCCCAGAATGGTGACGATCGGCGGCCGCGGGACGCGACCTTCGGCGGCCGATCTGGCGGCGACGGTCGCGGCAGCCAGTTCCTGTTCGATGTCGCGCTCGCGGCGGATCGAGATATCGATCCCGCATTCCAGCGCCAGGTCGAGCGCGGTTTCTTCGTCGAGCATCGAATTGATGTTCTGCATCTGCCCCTTGCCGGCCAGAATTCTCAGCAGTTCGTTTGCCTTGCGGCCCATCGCCTCGGACAGGGCGCGCACCGAAATGGGGATCTCGATTTCCGCCGCGGTGACGGTCGGGTCGACCGTCGCGTGCCGCCGGCTGCGAATCCGGTGCTGCCGCAAACGCTCGGTCGCCGCCGCATCCAGCTCGTCGTCTTCGGTGAGCACCCCGCCCCGCGACCGCTTGGCCTGCCGTTGCTTCCGCTCCGAGAGCAGCCCCGCGCCCCCCACCATCCGTCCGCCCGTCCCCTTGGCGCCGGGACGCTTCACTTCCTCAGTGAATTCTTCGCCGAACTCGTCCCCCGTCAACTTGCGCTTCTTTTCCTCCGCATGCTGCCGGATGTGCTCGTGCAGCGGCTTCCCTTCGAGCATGTCGCGGGACAGCCGCATTTCGGGCTTCTGGGCCGGCGCTTCGGCCGAAACCGGACCGGCCCCAGCAGGGGCCCTGGGGGACGGCGGCGGCTCGGCCAGCTTCGGCAACTGGGGCGTCGGCCGCGATTTCGCACGCCGCGCCGCCCCCGGCGCGATCTGCGTCATGTTGCCGCGGGGGGCCATCGTCCGCACCGTGCCCGAGGCCGGCATGTAATCTTCGCGGCGCAAAGGGGCGATCGGCGCTCCCGGCTCCTTCGCCGACGGACCACCGTCGGTCGCCCGGCCTTCTTCTTCCGCAGCGGCCGGCGAAGACGGGGCGGCCTTTGCGGCCGCCGGACGGACTTCTCTGGTGGACGGCTGTGCTTCGCCCCCCGTCGCGGCCACGGGCAGCGCCGCTCCGGCGGCCACCTCTCCGGGCGCCACTTCCGGCGCTTCGACCTCGCGGCGCATTTCCCGCGCCAAGGGGCCCCGGGGAACCATGGTGCGAATGGTCGGCACTTTGCCCGCCACCACGGGCTTCACCGGTTCGCGCGTCGGCGCGAGCGTCTCGGACTTCGCGGCGGCTTCGCCGGGGCCCGGCCCCTGCTTGATGAACGCCAGAACGCGATCCCGCTCTTCCTCTGAAATGCTGGCCAGAGCCGAGTCCTTCACGTTCATGCCCAGTTTCTGGCAATATCCGATCAGGACCTTGTTCTCCATATTCAGCTCTTTAGCGAGCGTGAAAATCCGAATCTTCAACAGGCTTTCTCCGTAGGTGGTTCAAAAACCAGAAAATGTCCGCCGTCCTGCACGCTGTCCTCCTCTTCCGCCAACCTTTCCTCAGCCCTTTCCGCGAATTCCAGACCTAGCTCCCGACCGCCGGCGTTTCTCCCGACTGAGACGGATGCCCGGGGTCGGCCGTCCCTCCGGCAGGGGAGTGCTGCCCGCTCGACACCGCGTGGAGTTCTTCGAGCGAAGACGACGGCTCCGGCTCGGCGGCTTCGCCGGCTTGCGCGCTGACAGCGACCACGGCCTCGGGCGTCGCTCCCGCCGCTTCAGCCGCCGCTCCCTCGCCCTCTGCCGGTGCGGCCTCGGCCGGCGCTCGGCCGGCTTCTTCCGCGGCTGCAGCCGCAGCCGCCGCCCGCGCCCGCTGGCTCTCCGCTTTCTGCTGCGCGGTTTCCCGTTCCAGCCGTTCGGCCTCTTTCTCGGCGAACTCGACGATCGGCGCGCACTCGTCGATCGTCAGCCCCGACAGCTCGGCCAACTGGTCGGGCTCGATCACCGACAGATCATCGAAACTGAAAAAGCCCTGCTCGACGAGATTTTCGGCCATCTGGGGGGGCGCCCCCGGAATCGAACTGAAGGCGGCAATCGACTTGTCGAGCTGCTCGTTCAGCTCTTCCCGCGTCATGATCTCGATGTCCCAGCCCACGAGCTTCGACCCCAGCCGCACGTTCTGCCCCCGCTTGCCGATCGCCAGCGAGAGCTGGTCGTCCTTGACGAGCACGATGACGCGCCCCAGCATCGGGCACAGAATGACATCTTCGACCTCGGCTGGCTGCAGGGCGTTGGGAACGAGCACCTGCAGGGAGTCGTTCCAGCGGACGATGTCGATGCGCTCGCCGGCCAGCTCGTCGACGATGTTTTTGATGCGCGAACCCCGCACGCCGACGCAGGCCCCCACGGCGTCGATCTTCTGGTCGATGCACGAAACGGCGACTTTCGAACGATACCCCGCCTCGCGGGCCAGCGAACGGATTTCGATAATGCGTTCGGCGATCTCGGGAATCTCGAGCTCGAACAACCGCCGCACCAGGTCGGGGTGGGTGCGGGACAGAATGATCTTCACCCGCGTCCCCGCCTTGCGAACCTCGAGCACCACCGCCCGCACGCGCTCGTTGACGCGATAAGCTTCGCCGGGAATCTGCTCGCTGCGGGGAAGAATGCCTTCAACCTTCCCGAGGTTGACCGTCGCCGTTCCACCTTCGAAACGGGCGACCGTTCCGGTCACGATCTGGCCGCGCATGGCAAGATAGTCCTCGAACAGCGAATCGCGCTCGGCCTCGCGAATCTTCTGAATCATCACCTGCTTGGCGGTCTGGGCCGAGATGCGTCCCAGAATTTCCCCCAGCAGGTCGGCGTCGATCGGCGCTCCTTCTTTCAGAAGCGTCGGGTTACCGTTGCCGCGATCGATCTGAACTTCCAGCGGAATTTCTTCGCCATAGTGCTTCTTGGCCGCCGACAGGATCGCCTGCTCGATCCCCTCGAACACGATCTCTTTGTCGATATTCTTATCG
>JBLMWR010000634.1:0-8457 GCA_050257335.1 Deltaproteobacteria bacterium
GGTCTATCAGACCGATCACGAAGACGCCAACGGTCAGTTCGAAGTCAATTTCAAATATGCCGACGCGCTGACGACCGCCGACCGCGTGACGTTCTTCAAAATGGCCACGGCCCAGATCGCCAAGGAGTACGGGGCGATCGCCACGCACATGCCCAAGCCCTTTGCCGACCGCACCGGCAGCGGCCTGCACGCCCATTTCCACGTGGCCGAAGCCCGCACGGGAGACAATCTCTTCCTCGACGAATCCGACAAAAAAGGTCTGGGCCTCTCGTCGTTCGCCTACCATTTTCTCGGCGGCGTTCTGCACCACGCCCGGGCGCTGTGCGCCGTCACCAGCCCTACGGTCAACTGTTACAAACGACTGCAACTGGGCCGTGGGCTTCTCTCGACCCGATCGGGTTTCACCTGGGTTCCGGCGTTCGCGAGCTACGGCGACAACAACCGTACCCAGATGATTCGCGTCGCCGGGCCCGGACATTGTGAAGACCGAACCGTCTCCTCCGGCTGCAATCCGTACCTCGCGCTCGCCGCCTACCTCGCCGCGGGGCTGGACGGGGTCGAACGCAAGCTCGATCCGGGCCCCGCCAACCTGGGAAACTTCTACGATCTGTCGCTGGGCCAGATCGCCGAGCGGGGAATCAAGACCCTGCCGCAATCCCTGGCCGAGGCCCTCGACGAGCTCAAACGCGACAGCGTCGTCCGCTCGGGACTGGGAGTGATTGCCGACGAATTCATCGAGCTGAAAACCCGCGAATGGGAAACCTACGACCGCCAGGTCACCCCGTGGGAAGTCAACCAGTACCTGACGTTCTTCTAGGAAACGATGTAGGGCCGGCTGAGTCTGCCGAATTCACTGGTAGCTACGTCCACTTCCGGCAGGCACAGCCTGGCCTCCGGCTGTGCAAAAATCCGAACTCCCAAATCCCAAATCCGAAAGCCACCCGCGAGTGACCCCTTAATGTCCTTCCAGCTCGACTGTCCCAACTGCGGCACACGCCCGGTCTGGGAATTTCATTACGGCGGGGCGTCGCGCAAGCGGCCCGAAGGAGAGATTTCCGAACGCCAATGGGCCGAGTATCTTTATAATCGCCCCAACAAATGCGGCGAAGAGACCGAATGGTGGTATCACCGGTCGGCGTGCAAAACGTGGTTTCTCGCCCGCCGCGACACGCGTACCAATCAGGTGCTCGAGACCCGGCCCTTCGTGCCGCAGGAGGGTGCGGGTGGCTGATTCGCACGAGGCTGGCGAGTTCGAGTTCGACGGAAAGACGATTCGGGCGGAAGCGGGGCAAATGGTGGCTGGTGCGTTGCACGCGGCGGGCGAGCACATCGTCTCGCGGAGCTTCAAGTACCATCGCCCGCGGGGTCTGTTCTGCTGCACTGGGCGCTGCCCCAACTGCCTGTGCACGGTAAACGGCACCCCCAACGTCCGCATCTGCACCGTTCCCGCCGAACCGGGCATGGTCGTCAAATCGCAGAATGCCTGGCCCTCGGTGAAGTTCGATCTTCTGTCGATTCTCGACCGGTTCCACAAGTTCATGCCGGCCGGCTTTTACTACAAGATGATGTACAAGCCGCGGTGGATGTGGCCGATCTGGGAAAAAATGATCCGCCGCATCGCCGGGCTGGGCAAGGTCGATCGCCGTCACGGCGCCGACGGCGTCTACGACAAGCTCAATCTGTTCTGCGACGTGGCGGTGGTTGGCGGGGGCTGGGCCGGATTGCACGCGGCGCTCGAGGCGGCCCAGGCGGGTCTTTCGGTGACGCTGATCGACGACCAGCCCGCGCTCGGCGGGCACATGCGATACGATCCCGATCTCGCCGAAAGGCGGCTGGCGGAAGTCATCCAGCGGGTCGAGGAAAACCCTGCCATTGAGATCTGGAAATCGGCGACGGCGTTCGGACTGTACGAAGAGAATTATCTCGGGATCCAGTGCGGAAACCGGATGATCCGCCTGCGCGCCCGCGAAGTCATCGTGGCGACAGGGGGCTGGGAACGGCCGCTCGTCTTCGAGAATAACGATTTGCCCGGAGTCATGCTCGCCAGTGCCGTGCAGCGTCTGCTGCACCTCGACCGCTGCGAGTTCGACGGCGCCGCGGTAGTGGTTACCGATAACGCGCAAGGGTATCGAGTCGCCCGACAACTGGCGGCGTCCGGGACCCCGCCGGTCATTGTTGACGTGCGCGAGAATCCTCCCGAACTGGATGGAGTCGAGCGGCTTCCGAATTTTGGGGTCTGGAACGAGCTTCAAGTTTATACGGGCCAGACATTACTGGCTGCCGTGGGACGTAACCACGTCTCCGCGGCCGTACTTGGTTACCTGTCCGGAAAGCCACACAAGACGCTCTTGGCCAGGTGGATCGTGCAGGCGGTCGGGTTCACCCCCGCCAATTCGTTGCTGTATCAAAATGGCTGCAAGCTGAAATACGACGTGCTGTATGACAACGCGATCGTAACGCAGTTCGCCCGGGGGATGTATGCGGCGGGAGCCGTGAATGGAGTAACCGACCCCGCCGCCGTGGCGCTCGACGGGCGTCGCGCCGGCCTGGTGGCCGCAGCTACGCTCATACCACAAACCGCCGAGCACGCCGCGCAGCGCGATGCAGTGACAGCGCAGCTCAGGGCTTTGCCTCTACGCGACGCATCGCCCGCCCACTACGTTTCCGCCTCGCCTGCGAAAAAGAAATTCGTCTGCCTGTGCGAAGACGTCACCGAAAAAGACCTGTGCGACGCGGTCGCCGAGGGGTATTCGAACATCGAAACCCTGAAGCGGTACTCGACGGTCTGCATGGGGCCCTGCCAGGGAAAAATGTGCCAGGCGGCGTCGATCGCGATCTGCGCCCGCGAGAATGGCCAGAGCATCGAGCAGACGGGGGTGACGACGGCCCGCCCCCCCGAGCAGCCGGTGCCGCTGGGCCTGCTCGCCGGCCGCGCCCTGCATTTTTCGCTTGTTCGCCGCACCCCCATGCACCACTGGCACCTGCGGAATGGGGCGACCATGATGGACGCCGGGAACTGGAAGCGCCCGCAGGTCTACACGAGCCCCGAGGACGAATACACCGCCGTCCGCCAGCGCGCCGGCCTGATCGACGTTTCGACCCTGGGCAAGATCGAGCTGCGCGGTCGCGATGTCGTCAGATTCCTCGAACTGATTTATCCCAATCGCTTCGAGAACCTGAAAGTCGGGCGCGTGCGTTACGGCGTCATCTGCGACGATGCGGGGATTCTTCTCGACGACGGCACCATTGCCCGGCTCGACGATCGGCGGTTCTTTTTGACGACCACGACCGGCAATGCCGACGCGATCGACAGTTGGTTCCGATCGTGGCTGGCGGGCCGGCCGCACCTCGACGTGCAGATGACGAACGTTTCGGGGAGTTACGCGGCGATGAACCTCGCCGGCCCCAACAGCCGCGAAATCCTTCGGAAACTGACCGACGCCGATCTCTCGACCACCGCTCTCCCCTACCTGGCTGCCGGTCAATTCCAGGTCGCCGGCGTCCCCGCCGTCATTCTGCGGATCGGCTTCGTCGGCGAACTGGGTTACGAAATCCACGTTCCCAGCCAGTATGGACTGCACGTGTGGGAGGCGATTGTCGCCGCCGGGTCCGAGTTCGGACTGGTCCCCTTCGGCGTCGAGGCGCAGCGACTCTTGCGTCTTGAAAAGAAGCACCTTCTTCCGGGAGTCGATACCGACGCCCTGTCGAACCCGCTGGAGGCCGATCTCCCCTGGATCGTGAAGCTCGACAAGGAAGACTTTATCGGCAAGCGCTCGCTGGCGCGAGCCGCCGGGCGCGGCCCACGGAACCGGCTCGTCGGATTTCGTGTTCCCGGCGGGACGATTCCCGAGCCCCCGGCGCTCGTGCTGTATGGCGGCAAACTGGGAGGCCGCGTGACATCATGCGAGTATTCTCCCGCGGCCGGATGTGCGGTCGGTCTCGCCTGGGTCCCCGCCATCCAGAGCCGCAATGGCGATCGGATCGAAATCCAGATCGACGGCCGCCTCATCACCGCCATCGTGCAGGACGACCCCTTCTATGATCCAGCAGGTGAAAAACTAAAGAGCTGAAATACTCCCGCGAAACTCGCCACTGACAACTGCCGACCGACAATGCCCCCAATGCCCGACTCCACTCCCCCGATCGCCCAAGGCCCTCTCGCCGACCTGCACCGTCGGCAGGACGCCCGACTCTGCTGCAGCGACGGCTGGATGATCGCCACACACTATCCGGATGAGCCCGCTGCCGGGGAAAACGCGATCGTCGATCTCGCCCATCGGCCGACTTGGGAAATTAATGGGCCGGAGGTCGGCCGGAAGCTTGCCGATCAGTGCGGCAGTGATATTGGCGTCCGGAAGATTCATTGTGGCACCGGCTGGCAAGCTTACCGACTGACGGCCGGACGTGCGATCGTTTTCGGAAAGCTTCCGAGTTCGATCCCCGGCGCGCTCGACGTGACGGGCGGCTGGGTCACGCTGGCGCTGATCGGTCGGGATGCCGAACGAATCCTGAGCAAAGTCACCGCGGTCGACCTGCGGGAACGGACGCTGCCGGTGCACGGTTGCTGCCAGGGGCCGATCTTCGGCGTCAACACCCTCTTCGGCCGGTTCGCCGACCGCTTCGAACTGCACATCTGCGGCGACTCGGCCGAGTTCTTCTGGGAAGTCCTCCTCGACGCCGGCGCCGAATTTAACCTGAAACCCGCGGGGACTGAGTTTGCCGCCCGTAATGGTGTATGAATGTTTCGGCTGCATCGCACACACATTTCTTGCATTCAATGCCGGAACGCAATTTGGAATTCAGCAAAACAAAAAACGCCTCACGCAAAGGCGCAAAGACGCAAAAGATTCAAGCAAATGCTCATTCCGATGAAGAAGGCGGTCCTTCCCAAAAGCAGGGTGAATGAGATTCTTTGCGCCTTTGCGCCTTTGCGTGATAATCTGTGTGCCCTCCAATCAGGTTGTTGGTGCCGGCCGGGAGCCGTCATCTGCAGGCCCACTTTTTTAGTCCGAAATCCCAAATCCCAAATCCGAAATTGAAACACTGTCAGACACTCCCAGGCCTCTCGGCGCCAATATAACTATAACCAGGTAACGCAATGCCCGACTCGCCCATGTGGCGGCAGCACGAACTTAAGGACCGATACGACGTGGTCGTGATCGGCGGGGGGGTGCACGGCCTGGCGACCGCCTACTACCTGACGCAGATGGGGGTCCGCGACGTGGCCGTCCTCGAAGCCCGATACATCGGCTTCGGCGGCTCGGGGCGCAACACGGCGATCGTCCGCTCGAATTATCGCACCCCCGAGGGAATTGCCTTCTACGACATGTCGGTCAAGCTCTACGAACAGCTTGCCGCCGATCTCGACTTCAACGTCATGTTCTCGCAGCACGGCCACCTGACACTGGCGCACAACGAGCGCGGCGTGGCGGGACTCACCGAGCGGGCCCTCACCAATCAGTTGATGGGGGTCAACTCGCGCATTATCTATCCGCAGGAGATTCAGGAAATTGTCCCCGATCTCAACGTCTTCGGGCACTGCCGGTTTCCGATCATGGCGGCACTCTATCATCCTCCCGGCGGCATCATCCGTCACGACGCCGTGGTGTGGGCTTACGCCCGCGGGGTCGATCGCGGCGGAGGGCATATTCATCAGCAGACGGAAGTGATCGGTATCGAGGTGCAGGGGGGAAAGGTTTCAGCGGTCGTTACCAATCGCGGCCGGATCAAGACCGCAACGGTGGTTAACGCCACCGCCGGATACGCCGGCCTCATCAGCCGCATGGTCGGGCTCGAAATCCCCATTGAAACCCATCCCCTGCAGGCCTGCGTCACGGAGCCCCTCAAGCCGTTTCTGAATTCGGTCATCGTCTCATCGACGCTGCACGTTTACGTATCGCAGACCGATCGCGGTGAGCTGGTGCTCGGGGCCGAGGTGGACGACTACGCCAGCTATTCGCTCCGCGGAACATTGCACTTTCTGGAAGGGGCCGCGATGCATCTTCTGGAACTGTTTCCATTCCTGGCCAGCGTCAAAGTACTGCGGCAATGGGCCGGGCTGTGCGACATGACCCCCGATTACTCGCCGATCATGGGAGACACCCCCGACGTCGAGGGGTTCCTGATGACGGTCGGCTGGGGAACGTATGGCTTCAAGGCGGGACCGGCGTCAGGGTGCCTGCTCGCCGAGCGGATCGCAAGCGGAAAGACTCCGGAAAAGCTGGCTCCGTTTTCCATCACGCGGTTCTACGAAGATCGACTGGTCGGCGAAAAAGCGGCCGCGTCGGTGTCGCACTGACGGAGTCTCTCCAATGGCTGCTACGATCCCACCCGATGAGCAGACCTTTCTCGCCGAACACTCGCTCAAACGGCCTCTGAAGGTGCTCGACATCTGGGCGCTGGGGGTCGGGGTGGTTATCACGGGCGAGTACTTCGGCTGGAACCTGGCCCTCAAAGACAACGGGCCGGTGGCGGTGCTCGTCGCGTCCCTGATCGTGTGCCTGCTCTATCTGACCTGGGTGCTGGCGCTGTCGGAACTGTCGGTGGCAATGCCCTTTGCCGGCGGTCCCCTGGCCTACGGCCGCCGGGCAGCAGGTCCCGCGCTGGGATTTGTGATGGGCTGGTCGATGTACCTGGAATGTCAGTTTGCGACGATCGCCACGGCGCTTGCCACCGGCGGTTATGTCGCCTTCCTGATCGATCCCGCCCATCCCAGCGACACGGTGCAGGTCTGGTCCGCGCTGGCGACCGTCGTCATCTTCTTCGTGCTCCACGTCCGCGGAGTCAAGGAGCAGTCGCAGGTGATGGTGCTCATGACGTACGGGGCGATTCTGGGACTGGTGATCTTCTGGGGTCTGGCGGCGACCGAATTTCGCTGGGGCCGCGTGTGGACCGCCCCCCTCTTTCCAGAGGCCAAGGGCTGGCGCGCCGTCCTCGATGCGGTGCCTTATGCCTTGTGGTGGCTCGTGATCATCGAAACCGTGGCGCTCGCCGCCGAAGAAGCTCACGAGCCGCACCGCACGATCCCCCGCGGGCTCGTGTGGGCGCAGTTGACGCTGATCGTGCTGGTCGTGCTGACCTGGCTGTTCGCCTGTGGTGCGGTTGACGACTCGCAGCAACTGGCCGTCACGCCCGAGGGAGAGGAGATCAGCTATCCCCTGGCAAAGGTGATCGGCAGCATTCCGGTCGGCCGCTCGCCCCTGGCCGTCTACGGGTTCGGCCTGATTGCCATGTTTGGAATGATCGCCAGTTACCACGGCATGGTTTACGGGACCAGCCGTCAGGCGTTCGCCCTTGGGCGTTCGGGCTATCTGCCCACGATTCTGGGGCTCGTTCACGCCGATCGCCGGACTCCCGTCCCCGCGCTGGCGGCCTCGAGTCTGCTTACGGCGGTTTTCGTCGTCGCGAATTTGTGGTTCAAGCAGGCCATTGCGCTGGCGGTGCTGGTTTCGACGCTGACGGCCCTCGTCTGGTACATCCTGGCGATTCTGTGCCTGTTCCTTCTGCGGCGGCGCGAGCCCGAACTGTTCGGCAGGTACCGCGCCCCGCTGGCCCGCATGCTCCCCATTGCGGTGGTGGCGCTCTCCGGATTTGCGGCGTGGGTCTACAGCGGCATCGACGTCAAGGTGCTTCCCCTGACGGCCGGTCTGTACGTGCTCGGTCTGGCGTACTACTTTTTCTGGTCGCGCGGGAGGATTCAACCGGCGGCCCCCGAAGAGATTTCCGCCCGGCAAACGGTATAATGCCTCACCGGCCATTCCGGCCGATGGAGATATACCCGGAGCGCGTGCCACGATGGAAACCGATAAAGAGACGTCAGATTCCCCTGCGCTCAGCCCAGTCGGGCGGCTGCTCGAGCGGGCCGCAGCGGGGCTGCTGCTGCTCGTCCTGGCGGCGCTCGGCTGGATGATCGTTGCGTCGTACATTCCGGAATGGGGCCGCCTGGGCAGCCTCGATCTCGAAGTCGTTCTCGTCGTCGGTCTGCTGTTGGCGACGCTGATTCTCGTCAGCGTTGTCGCGTTGCTGCACACCCGAAGGTGACGTGAAATGAGTGATCCACGAGAACTATTCAGGGGAGCCGGCCGGTGAAAAAGTTCAAGACATTGATCGTCTGGGGGGGCTTTGTCATTGCCTTCGTCGCCCTGTTCGCGCTGATGAATTCGCGCAATAACGGCTCGCAGGTTCCGTTTCCCACGTTTCTTTCGGACGTCGCCGCGGACCGCGTCGCGGAGATCCAGGTGACCGGCCGCGAAATCGTTGTCTGGCGTTCGGACAGCGGTCAGAAATACGTGACTGAGGGAGCGCTCTCTCCCGGTCTGTTCAAGACGCTGGCCGAGCACGATGTGGCGGTCAACTACGGCAAGGAATCCGGCGGCGTGCAGACCGTCCTGCTGATCGCCCTCCCGATCGTGTTGCTCCTCGCGCTCCTCGTCTTTTTCCTCCGCAAAGCCCAGGGAA
>JBLMWR010000635.1:0-4407 GCA_050257335.1 Deltaproteobacteria bacterium
GACTGAATCCGCCCCGCACGAGGACGCATCATCAAGGACTGCTCGGAGAGCTTCCAGGTTGGCGTGGACATCGCTCAAGATCGCCTTCACGTCAACCTCCTATCACCTCGCGGCGCAACGGCACCGTCGTCAGTCTACTGCAGCAGGCCGTCGGAATGAATCCCAGTTATTCGCTGCCGGACGTAGGGGCGGGCGATCGGGCGCTGTCTGGTGGGCCGGCCGTGCGCCAAATGGCTAGCACGGCGAGAATGATCAGAGTGATTCCGGCTGCCACGGTAAACGGGTGGAAACCTCGCGACGGTCCTGTCACGCCCCCGGACCAGAGTAAACGCTTCGTCGCCACTTGCCAAACGGCGATCTCGCCCGCGTATCCACCCACAGCAAGCAGGGTCCCATCAGCCGAGTACGCGAGAGAACTGGCGTGCTGCTGATACGGGACGACTTGATTCGGTTCTCCCGTGTCGACGTTCCACGACCTGACTCCATCCGCGCCGGCCGCAGTGAGAACTTTGCCGTCCGGCGAGAACGCGAGGTCTTGTGTCCAGTGCGAAGCAACTTCAAACTGTTTGGCGTGATCGTCGAGATTCCAGATGAGAACGGATTCGGTCCCGCCGATCGCCAGAGAGCGCCCATTGGGCGAAAAGGAGATTGACAGCGCTCCGTATGACTTACCGGGTTCAACGCGTGTTTTCGTCCCAGAATCGCAGTTCAGCAATTCGACCCACGGAGAATGTCGGTCAGCAATCGCCAGCAGGTTCGAATTTGGCGCACCTGCAATTTTCGTCGCCGAACCAGTTGCATCAACAAAGGAGCCAGCCACGGAGCCTTGTGTATCCCAGAGCCATGATCCCGAACGACCGCCGGCGAGCAGATATCGCCCGCCGCTTGAAAAGGCAACTGCCCGCATGTACTCCGTTTGCGATCGCAAGGTCTGGTTCAGCCGCCTCGTCCGCCAGTCCCACAACTGGACGGTCCCATCCCACGTTGCGATCGCGAGAAGGGAGCCATCTGGGGAAAAGGCGAGAAAACGGCCGAGCGGGGTCGACGGAATTCCGCTGAATGGACCAGGATACCGAAATTGGGCGAGGTTGTCGGAACGTTTCCCCGTGTGAGAGTCGAACAGAGCAATCGTCTGCCCCATGTCCGCGAGACGGTAATGGAAGTCCTCGTTATATGCCCTGCCGTCGTAGAGACCTGCGACGAGCACCTGCCCGTCAGGTGAGAATTGCAGTGCACAGACCGAATGCCAGTTTGGAAGGCGCTGCAGCTCTCCGATCGCGGGGACCGCGAGAACGGCAAGCACCGTCGCCAGACAAAACAGCCAGAGTTTTCGCGGGCGGAAATGCATGTGCCTAGCGCGCCGGCTGCGGAACTGCTTGTCGGGAAAGCGCTCGGGAATCCGCAAAGAGCAGCAGCAGGCCGGTGGTCGGATCGCGCTGTAACCGTCAGCTATTATTCCACAAGATCCTGCGCCTCCGCAAGGTCCCGGTCGTCGAGGTGCATGTAGCGCTGCGTTGTCGACATATTCGCGTGCCCCAGGAGGCGACGGGCGTACTCAATCCCCTTTTCCCGGCAAATTTTCGTGCCGCATTCGTGCTGGGCCAGGTACAGCACCAGGTCCCGCCGCAGGCCGGCCAGGTCCCGCAGCCGGGAATACGTGCGGCTGAGGTTCGGGACCGTCCACGCCTTCCCGGCCGGGGACAAGAAGACCGGCCCGGTCTGACGCTCTGCGACGGCCTGGACAAGCAGCTCGCCGAGCTCCCTTCCGATCCGGATTCGCCGAGGCTGTCCGGTCTTGCGGGCCCGCTTGTGCAAGAGGCCGTCGAGTGAAGCCGTGCCCCGGCTCATCATAAGCCGCCAGCCCAGGTCAGTGCGGTTGTTTTCGATCTCGCGGGGCTTCCGCATCGTCGCGGCCGGGATGATCACCAGCCAGCTTCAGCGCCTCGGCAATGATCTTCTCTGCCTCTTCCGACCGCCCCTGCTGAAGCAACGGACCGACTTGCTGCATCAACTTCTGGATGGGCAGCACGTCCTCGCCTCTCCGCTGCATCGCCTGGGCTCCCCGCAGGATTCGCTGAATTCTGGCGGCGAGCTGCGGACTCGGCCCGCCAGGCCGGCGCACCATTTCAGGCCGCTTCCCGGGGTCCTCCAACTGCTGACGCGCGGTCAGATAGCGTTTGCGGACAAACTGCTTCATCGACTCGACGACGTCATCGTAGCTGCGATCCTCAGGGTTGGTGACACGCCGATGCGGAAAGGGGTCGCTCTTGAGATCGTCTTTAATCAACGCATACCGGGCATCGAGGATCGCGCACAGGCGTTTCGGTTCGAAATACTTGTCGAGTATGGTCCGTGCCGTCTTGCGGTATCTTTGCAGCAACCCGGGGTCGGCGACGATGCGGTCCAGCAGCGGATTCGGCAGTTGCCCGGCTGCCGGCCAGGCGGCGTTCCAGTCGTCGATAACGCGGATTTGTCCAAAAGCGTTTTCACAGAACCCGACGTCCAGGTCCCAGGGCAGATAGCGCCAGCGGTCATGTTTCCCGTTGTAATACAGGTAATAGTTGTGAGGATTCCAGCCCGTCAGCTGGTCGAACGCACCAGAAAAGAGCATCACGGCGGTCGCGGCCAGGAAGTCGTCCAGTTCCGTCTTCGACTCCAGGTTCGCCGCGAATTCCTTTTCCGGGAACTGATTGATCATTCGGATGAACTCGACCAGCCGGCGCCGCCCCTTCTTCGCGGATTTCGTCTGCGGTTTGAATGCCCGCTCGTAGAGAGACGGATCGTCGCCAAGGTATTGCAGATTGGCGCCGGGCCCCCCTTCGTCAGCCTTGAATAACAAGCCGTTCGGATCGGGAAGATGGTGTTCGATGAACACCTCGTCGATCCGCTCCACATTGACATAGACTCCGTAGTACTTGTCATTCAGATACAGCCTGGCGTAATTACAGCGATGCGTTTTGATGCCCTGATCGCGAAGAATCTCTGTAATGATCGGCTCGCTGAAAACGCTGCCGAACTGCACGCCGTTGTCCAGGGCAACCCGCCGCAGTCCGAGGAATCGCTGGCCGTCCTTGTACTCGTCGAACTTGATCAGGAAGCTCCGCTTGTGCTGCTGTGATGGTGCCGAGGAGCTGTTTCCCTTAAAGCGGATGGCCACGTTGTCAATGGAAACATCCCGCCAGCGAAAGGACGCCCGCACATAGATTCGATCGGGCAAAGCAGCCAGCATGCGTTGCATGTCGTCTTCGGCGACCTGCAGGTAGATCGACTGGACTGCGTCGACACGGTAGAACTCCTCCTGTCGCGCCGCGGCCGAATTTGCAGGCCCTGCGTTCGAGTTCTGCGCCGTTGCGAATTGTCCCGCCAAAACCGAAAGCGTGGCCGCCACGACCGCGGACACAAACTGAATGGCTCTGCCATGAGTCGTCAGGGTGGTCATCGTCAGGGTTCCACACGGATGAAACGGCCGGACATTGTCATTTTTCGCGCGGGCGCGCGAAGGTTCGATATTAACCGAAAGCGGCCGCGCCAGGCAGGTCGAGATTCGACCGGGTTCTAAGGGAGTCGAGTTGCAAGGAGGCGCCGGCATGCTGTCACTCTAACGCTCGCTTCTGCACTTCTCTCGCCACGACATCGGTCAGCGACGCAGGTCAGGCTCTCGCCTGACGCGCGAAAGGATGCAAGCCTCGTTTGCGGGAGCCGGCCAACGCGCTTGCGTTTGCACCACAGCGGCACCCTGAGACGTTCCGTCAGGCACAGCCCGACCGACGGCACTACGAACGAGGCGGCACTACGGACGAACGCGCAAGCGATCGATCAGGCGGGTCATGTCGGGCGGGAGGGGCATCACGAACTTCAGTGGCTCGCCGGTGATGGGGTGCTCGAAACCGAGTTCCGTGGCGTGCAGCGCCAGCCGGGGGGCGCCGCTTTCGTCGGGGATCGGCTTGCCGGGGAAGGGGCCGCGATAGACCTTGTCGCCGCACAGCGGGTGGCCTGCTTCCGAAAGATGATTGCGGATCTGGTTGGGGCGCCCCGTTTCGAGCCGGCATTCGACGACGGTGTAGCCGTTCAGCCGCTCGATCGGTTTGACGTGCGTGATGGCCCGCTTGCCGAGCTTCCGGTTCTTCGTGCTCCCGCGGCGGCCGTCCCCCCGATCGGGAACGAGGTACGACTCGAACGTCTGTTCCCTGATGTCGCCGAGCGCCACGGCGAGGTAGACGCGGTGCAGGCTGTGTTCGCGGAACTGCAATCCCAGCCGGCGCTCGGCATCGACGGTGCGGGCAAAAATCATCAGGCCGCTTGTTTCGCGGTCGATCCGATGCACGGCCCGCAGGCGTTTTGGCGGTCCCTTTGGCGACTCGGGGCGAAACTCGGGGCCTTTCTTCGGGGGTTTTTTCCCCCCGCGCG
>JBLMWR010000636.1:0-3640 GCA_050257335.1 Deltaproteobacteria bacterium
CGCCGGAAAAGGAGACAAAGGCGACATGCGGCATGCGAAATCGGCGCGGGAGGTTCGAGCCTGAGAATTACGATTCTTCGATCATGGCGAATTGCAAATCCGGATGCAATTGGCCTCTACCGCGAGAACGCATTCCCTCTCTGGCGCTTCTGGTTGGTGTGGGAGCGCGACATTGCACAGAATGGGCAAAGATGATAAGTAGCCGTCGCGGGCCCGGATGCGGGGATGAATCGGCCGTTTGATGACGCCTAGGAAGGTGCCCGATGTTGTCAAGGACGGGATGCATTGCAGGGCTTGTCTGCTGGGTCGCCGGGGCGACGTGGACGTTCGCCGAGCCCATTCCTAAATTCGCGCGGGACGGCGCGGCGGCGGTCGAGCGGCCGGCGGTCGAGCTGACGCCGCTCACGATTCAGAAGCGCCTCAAACAGGTGGAGAATGCCGCCAACCTCGACGAACCGGTGCGCAAAAGCCTGATCGAAAAATACAACGCGGCCCTCGAGCACCTGCAGTCGGCGGAAGAACACAAGGAGAAGGCCGAAGAGCTTCGTAAGAAGACCGAAGCAGCGCCGAAGGAGCTGGAGCGCCTGAAAGCCGAATTGAAAGATCCGCCCCCCGCTATTCTGCCCCCGGCCAAGGCGGATATGGGGCTGACCGAAATGCAGGAGGCTCTTGCGAAAGCGGAAAAGGATTACGAAGCGCTGCAGAAGGAGCTGGCCGAGCTGGAAAATGAATCCGCCCACCGCGCGGATCGGCGGACGGAAATCCCGGGTCTCCTGGAATCGATCCGCGATCAGCTCGAGGAGATTGAAACGCAGGCGGGGGCGAGCCCCCCCGGCGGCGTGGCGTTCGACCCGCAGGTTGTCGCCGAGCGCGTCCTGCTGACTGCCCGCCGCCGCGCCCTGGAACACGAGCTGGCGGTGTACGAAGAAGAGCTGCGGCATTATGAGCTGACGGTGGACCTGATCGAGGTCCGACGCGACCATGCCCTCGTCTTCACCGAGCGCGTCGAACAGCACCTCAAGGCCTGGCGAGAGGCCGTCAATGAGCGCCGCGAACGGGAAGCCGCAGAGCAGGCGCAGGAGGCCCGGGAGTCGGTGCGCCACGCGCATCCGGCAATCCGCCGTCTGGCCGAAGAAAATGCCGCGCTGACTGCCCAGCGACAGGAACTGGTCGCCCGGATCGAGATTGCGACAAAGTCGCACGAGGCGCTGCAGGAGCAGCTCGATGTCCTGGAAAAACTGTACAAACGAGTCAACAAACGGGTCGAACGGGTGGGGCTCACCGAGTCAATCGGTGTGCTGTTGCGCAAACAGCAGGAATCGATTCCCGACGTCGGCGAGCACGTGCGCTTTATCGACGAGCGCAAGGCCGAAATCTCGCAGCTGAGCCTGCAGGTCATCGACTTCGAAGACCAGCGCGCGACGTTGGCCGATATCGACGCACGGGCCGAGCGCATTCTCTCTGAGACGCGCCCGGCAAGAAGAATGAAGCAGCCCTCGCTGGCCGAGATCCGCGAGACCCTCGAGGCCACGCGCGAGATTCTCGATTTGCTGATCGCCGACACGAACGACTACATCGAAAAACTCGTCGAGCTCGACACGACCGAATTGGAACTGGTCGAGGAGACGCGGAAGTTCTCGAACTTCACCCGCGAATACATTCTGTGGATCCGCAGCGCGGAACTGCCGCGAGACTCAGACGTGGCGGAATTGCGCGGCGCGTGCCGCTGGCTGGTCGCCCCGGGACGATGGTCGGCGGTGCTGCAGACATTCGCAGGCGATGCGCGGAAACGTCCGATCACCTGGCTGTCGGTGCTCGCGGCCCTCGCGACGCTCGCCCTCTCGCCGCGCCTGTGGCGGAGGCTGCTGCGGAAGGCGGGGCGGGACGCCGCCCACCACCTGGCGACGTCGGTCTGGCCGACGGCGCTGTCCCTGCTGGCGACGGTGGTGCTGTCGGCCGTCGTGCCGGCGGCGCTGTGGCTGGCGGGCTGGCGGCTGGGGCGCCTGGCGGACGGCTCGGAATTCTTGCTGGCTGTGGCTCGCGGGCTGGAGGGAAGCGCATTGCTCCTGGCGACGGTCAACTTCACCCGGCATTTGTGCCGCAGCCACGGCCTGGGAGAAGCGCATTTCGGCTGGCCTGCGCCGGTTCTCGACCTGATCCGCCGCAGCCTGTGGTGGCTGACGGCCGCCGGCCTGCCCCTGGCAGGCATCGTGCTCATGACCGAGGCCCAGAGCGACGAGACCATCAAGAATTCGCTGGGGCGGGTCGCCTTCATCGGGTTCCAGATACTGCTTCTGGCAGGCGCCCATCGGGTGTGGCACGCGCCGCAGGGGCTCTTGCGGCAATTGCGAACCGGCTGGCGAAACCAGTGGTGGATCCGGCTGTGCCGGCTCGGCCATGCCGTCTCGATTCTCGCGCCCGTGGCCCTCACCGCATTGGCGCTCGCTGGTTACTATTACACCGCCGTCCAACTGGCGCAGCGGCTGGTCGTCACCTCGTGGCTCGTGGGCGGGCTGCTGGTGCTGCACGCCACTCTGTTGAGGTGGGTGCTGGTGGCGTATCGCGACCTGGCGGTGAAGCGCGTCCGCGAGCAGCGGGCGGCCGAAGCCGCGGCGACCGATCATCAGCCCGCCACGACGGCCGCGGAAACGACCGTGCAGCTTGCGGATATCAATCTGCAGACACGTGCGCTGCTGGGGCTGGTAATGTGCGGCGTGTTTTTGATCGGCTGTTCGGTGATCTGGGTGGAAGTCCTGCCGGCGCTTGAGATCCTCGACCAGGTGCAGATCTGGCCGCACCCGTTCGCAAAGATCGTCGAGCCCCTCGAAGGACAGCCCAGGCCCATTGTCGTGACGCTGGGAGAACTGGCGGCAGCGGTGCTCATCCTGCTTGTCACGGCCGTCGCAACCCGGAACATTCCCGGCCTGGCCGAGATCACGGTCTTGCGGCACCTCAAGCTCGACGCCGGCGCCCGCTATGCCGTCGGGGCGGTGACGCAATACGCCATCACTGTCTTCGGCGTGTCGATGGCGTTCAGCCGGGTCGGCGTGGGATGGAAGGATGTGCAATGGCTGGCGGCGGGGATGACCGTCGGGCTCGGGTTCGGCCTGCAGGAAATCTTCGCCAACTTCGCCTCGGGCCTGTTGCTGCTCTTCGAGCGGCCGATCCGCGTCGGCGACACGGTGTCGGTCGGCGACGTGATCGGAAAGGTGACTCGCATCCGCATTCGCGCCACGACGATCGTCGACGGCGACATGCGCGAGCTGGTCGTCCCCAATAAGGAATTCATCAGCGGCAAAGTCATGAACTGGACCCTTTCGGACACCACCTCGCGGATGACGATCAAAGTCGGCGTGCCGCGCGGCAGCGACCCCGATCTGGTCCGGCAGATCCTGCTGCACGTCGCCGCGACCCACCCGCTGGTTTTGAAGGATCCGCCGCCGCACGCCCTGTTCGACGAGTTTGCCGACGACACCCTCAACTTCACCCTCCGGGTCTACATGGGCAGCCGCGACGTTTATAACCAGCTTCGCCACGAGCTGAACGCCGGGATCAACGCCGCCTTCCAGCAGTCCGGCATCGACCGCACGCACCCGCCGGCCGCGGCGCCGGTGCAAACCCTGCCGCACGTCGCATAGCG
>JBLMWR010000637.1:0-3265 GCA_050257335.1 Deltaproteobacteria bacterium
CCGGGGACGTGCGGATCATGTTTCCGCTGGTGTCGACGTTGCTGGAACTGCGGCAGGCGAAGATGATTCTGGGGGACGTGGTGGAAGATCTGGAGGAGCAACGGGTTGCGTTCAACCCCAAAGTCAAGGTGGGGATGATGGTGGAAGTCCCCTCGGCAGCCCTGATGGCCGACGAGTTCGCCCGGGAAGTCGATTTTTTTTCCATTGGAACAAACGACCTGATCCAGTATACATTAGCTGTCGATCGGGGGAATCCGGCGGTGGCCAATCTGTACAGTTCGGCCGACCCGTCAGTCCTGAGGCTGATCGAAGGGGTGGTCAAGGCTGCGGAAAAACACAATGTTCAAGTGTCGGTGTGCGGTCAAATAAGTTCCGACCCCATCTACACCCCGCTTCTGGTGGGGATGGGCCTGCGGGAGTTGAGCGTTTCTCCCCAGTCCATCCTCGAAGTCAAGCAGGCGGTCCGGAACCTCACCGTGGCGCAATCCCGGGAGATTCTGGACCGCGCGCGAACGCTCGATGTGGCACGTGACGTTGAAAGCTATCTCCGCGGAGAAATGAAGAAGCTCTCTTCGGATTTGGTCTAACCGCCTCTGGACCGGCCCGCCCGGTCGAGGTTCTTTGTATGCTTACGTTGTGACAGGATACAGGATGCCCGGTCTTTTTCTGGTCTTACCCAGAGACCTGCATACCCGCAAAACAGCCGGCGGCGCCACGGCAGCGCCGCGCGGCATGCAGCCCATCCTGGTTCAAACAGAGTGCGCTGGGTTGGCCGCCAACGATGCGGCGAGGCCTTCGGGCAGCGGCGTTTTTCGGTCGGAACAGACGTTCCCGAAAACGCCTCGAAGGCCGCCGATCGTCTGCGCCACCGTTCTTTCCCTCTCCGGGACAGACCCCCGGGCCCGCCACGGACGACCCGCCGCCGGTCGATTGCGATCGCCGGCTGCTGACGTTCCGCTCGCGAGCGCTTCGCGCCGGTCTTCCCGCGACGGCATGTCCCTTCCCTCCGGCCGGGTTCCTTCCGGCCGGGTGGAAAACATGAAAAGGGGAGAGAGCATGAACAGGCGCCCTGTTCGTCTTTGCCGACGAAGGGTCATCAATGAAAAAGGAAATGCTGGTCAATGCACTCCAGCCCGAAGAGAGCCGGATTGCCATCGTCGAGAACGGCGTGCTCGAAGAGCTTTACATCGAGCGCGTCAGTCTCGAGAACTACGTGGGAAACATCTATAAGGGCCGGGTCGTCAATATCGAGCCCAGCATCCAGGCGGCGTTCGTCGATTTCGGCGTCGGCCGCAACGGGTTCCTGCACGTCAGCGACGTCGAATACCAGTACTACAAGCACCTGACCGGCCCGGGAGGCTCGGCCCCCGCCCGTCCCGACGACGATGACGACGACGAAGAGGACGATCGTCCGCAGCGCGGCCGAAAACGCTTCAACGAGCGCAGCGTCCGCAACAAGCCCCCCATCCAGGAGATCTTCAAGCGCGGCAGCGAAGTCCTCGTGCAGGTCATCAAAGAGGGCATCGGCACCAAGGGCCCGACCCTGTCGACTTATATCAGCATTCCCGGCCGGTATCTGGTCCTCATGCCGGGCCTGCAGCGCGTGGGTGTCAGCCGCAAGATCACCGACGAATCGACCCGCCGGCAGCTTCGCACCATTCTCGAAGCCCTCAATCCCCCGCAGGGGCTGGGGTTCATCATCCGCACCGCCGGCATCGAGCGCTCGCAGAAAGACCTGCAGCGCGATCTGAACTACCTCCTGCGGCTGTGGAAGGTCATCGTCCGCCGCATCAAAAAGACCCGTGCTCCGGTGGACATTTACCAGGAAAGCGACATGGTGATCCGCACCATTCGCGACATTTACAACGCCGAGATCGAAACCATCTGGATCGACGAGCCCGAGACGTTCGAGCGGGCCCGCGAGTTCCTCAAAGTCGTCCTTCCCCGGCACGCCAACCGTCTGAAGCTGTACGAAGGGAAAGAACCGATCTTTCACAAGTACCGCATCGAAGACGAAATCACCCGCATTCAGCAGCGGCACGTTCCGCTCCACGGCGGGGGCTCGCTGGTCATCGACCAGACCGAGGCGATGGTGGCCATCGACGTGAACTCAGGCAATTTCCGCGCCGACAACGACGCCGAAGAAACGGCCTACCAGATGAACCTGCGGGCCGCCGCCGAGATCTGCCGCCAGATCCGCCTCCGCGATCTGGGCGGGGTCATCGTCAACGACTTCATCGACATGCGCGAAGAGCGGCACCGCCGCGGAGTCGAGCGGGCCCTGCGCGACGCCATCCGCCGCGACCGGGCACGTTCGAAAATCCTGCGGATCAGCCCGTTCGGCCTGATCGAAATGACCCGCCAGCGGATCCGCCCGTCATTGCGGCGCAGCGTCTATGAAGACTGCCCGTGCTGCCGGGGGACGGCCCTGGTGAAGACCGCGGAAAGCGTTGCGATCGAAGTCGTGCGGCTCCTGCTCAACTCGATCCACCGCGAAAATGTGGTGAAAATCACCGTGGAGGTGCACGACCGGGTGGCGGCGTATCTCAACAACCGCAAGCGAAAAGACCTGATTCGTTTCGAGGAAGAGAACCACGTCACGATCCATATCAGTTCACGCGGGGACGTCAGTCCCGAACACCTGCAAATCCGCTGTTTTGACGCCACTGGCACCGAGCTGAAATTTGCCTCCCCGGAACCCTCGAAATCCGGCCGCTGACCCGCTAGGATAAGGGGCTCGTTCGCAGGTTCGCAGGATGGGCTTCCAGGCCCGTCCGTAATCGAACCACGCCGTATTTACCGGCCCGTTCCGAAGAATCACGGACGGGCCTGGTAGCCCATTCTGCACGATTCGTTCGACACAACCAGAGGCCGCTTTTATGTTTGCCATTTTCGAAGACGGCAGTCATCAGTACCGCGTCCAGGCCGGCGACCGTCTCGACGTCGACTTCCGCGATTCCGCCAAAGTCGGCGACACCCTGAATTTCGACCGCGTGCTGGCCGCAGGGACCGACACCACCGGCACCATCGGCCGCCCCCTCATCAGCGGGGCCTCCGTCCAGGCCGAGGTCCTCGACGACGAATTCAAGGCCCCCAAGCTCGAAATCGGCAAGTTCAAACGCCGCAAGGGGCACATCCGCCACAACGGTCACGTCCAGAAGTACACCCGCATCCGCATCACGGCGATCAACGTCCCGGGCATTCCAGGCTAGCCATCCGTAGGATGGGCTTCCAAGAGCCCGTCCGTCAACACCGTCAAGGACTG
>JBLMWR010000638.1:0-7663 GCA_050257335.1 Deltaproteobacteria bacterium
ATCATGGGCTTGCGGATATCTTCCGCATTCCCGCGTGCAGACTCACCGCCGCCGGTACGTTCGACAAAAACGATAGTTTGAGAATAATCGCTACAGTTTACCAATTCGGCAAACCGATAAAATCCGCAGGTCCATCCTCCTGCGCCGGGCATTTCCGGCGGATGAGGCCTGGAAATGACATGTCCTTGGGACTGCCCTGACGTTAAGGACACTCTGATGCGGATTCCAAATTGGCCAGCGCTGGTCTGCGGTTGGGTGCTCGCAACACTGATCGGGCACTCGGTTCTTGCCGCCGAACTGGACGATGACTTCTCTGCCGCCTCGGCCCCGATCGGGGCCAGCGGCGATTCTGGTCCGTTCAGCGATCGTGGCGCGGTCGGCGGATTGGGCAGTCCGTATCAGCCGATTCAGTTCGGCGCGCCGGGGGTGTAGGGCGGTCAAGAACCCGGTATGGCGCCTCCGGCCGACGGTTCGTTTGCTCCAGGCATGCCGCCCCAGAACGCCTGGCCCGAAACGTCTCCCTTCACACAGCACCGCATCGAGGAAACGTACAACGAGGGGGGCGTCTGGAGTTACAACAGCGACGACAATTTCGCACGGAAGTGGTACTTCGCGCTCGATTACCTGTACGCGCACGGCGTCAAAACCGGCAATCACCTGATCGGCGCGGCAGAATTTCGCTCGAACGACTTCTTCCCGGGATTTCCAAACGTCTTTCCGCAGCAGACGACCGCCCTGTACCCCGACATGTTCCACAACGGGATGAAGGCGACGCTGGGCTACGACAACCCGGATGGATCAGGCGCGATGCTGTCGGGTTTCTGGCTCTTCGAGAACTCGCTCGACAACAGGCGCTTCATCTCCGAGGCGATCCCAGGCGTGAACACGACCCTCCTGACGAGGGCCTCGATCGTGCTCGACAACGGTGACGGCACCTCCACCAACGTCCCGTTTGACTCGCGCTTCGTCCAGACATGGACCCAGAGCATCGGCGGGAGCGACCTCGACTTGTTCTCTACGCCGTTCTTCGAACGCAACACCTTCAAGCTGCGCGTCGCGTACGGTGTCAAATACCTGCGGATCAGCGAACAGTTCCGGGTGTCGGCATCAGACAGCGGCTTGGGTTACATTGTCACTCTTCCGTCGGGCACGATCGACTACGGGACGGTCACGTTCATCGGGATTAATCCGTATACGACGCTGATCCAGTCTTCCGCGACGAGCAACCTCGTCGGGCCCCAACTTGGCGTAAGATACGACCTCGGAGGCGACAAGCTCCGCTTCTGGGGAGTGACGCAGCTCGCCGTCGCAGCCGACATTGAACGCCGCACGGTCTCCGGATCGAATGTCGTCCAGGGGTTCCAGGTGGGCTCGGTCACCGCCCCGCCGACATTCCATGCCCAGGACAGCACGCATATCGTGCCGATCATCGATACCTCGATCAACATGGAACTTCCCATCTTCGCAATGATGCCGTATATCAACCGGTTCGCGGTCTTGAGGAACGCCAACCTGCGGATCGGCTACAACTTCGTCAACGCCTGGGAAATCTCGCGGGCCGTGAACATCATCAAATACACCTACGGCGACCCGGGACTGCAGAACGGCCGCACGGCTTTCCGTTTCAACGCCGTCAACTTCGGTCTCGACTGGAAGTGGTAATCCGGACGCAGCCCGGAGGGCCCTCGTGGGGCGGGTGTCGGTTGATCTGCGGATACCGATGGTCCAGGACTTGAATCTGGATTACAATCAACTGCGGAATGCCCCACGCCGCCGCTTTTCTGCCGCAACCCGCGGCGCTCTCGCGCCCGATGCCGGTTTATCTCGATAACCACGCCACGACGCGGGTCGATCCGCGGGTGGTCGCGGAAATGCTGCCGTTCTTCGACGAGCAGTTCGGCAACGCCGCCAGCATCAATCATCGCTACGGCTGGGAGGCCGCGGAGGCGGTGGAAACCGCGCGGCAGCAGATTGCCCGTTTCCTGAACGCCTCCCCCGACGCGATTGTGTTCACCAGCGGGGGGACGGAGTCGAATAACCTGGCGATTAAGGGTGTGATGCGGGCGGCCCCCCCCGGTGGCCACCTGATCGTCTCTGCCGCCGAGCACCGCTCGGTGCTCGATCCCGCAAAACGACTTGCGCGGCAGGGGTACGAACTGACGATCGTGCCGGTGGACCAGACGGGTCGGGTCGAACCGCAAGCGGTGGCGGACGCGCTTCAACCCCAGACTGTGCTCGCTTCGGTGATGCTGGCCAACAATGAAGTCGGGACGATCAACCCTGTGCGCGAGATTGCCGAAATCTGCCGCGGTCGGAACGTCCTGCTGCATTGCGACGCGGTTCAGGCAGTCGGGCGCATTCCTGTGGATCTGCAGGCCCTGTCAGCCGACCTCGTCAGTTTCTCAGCCCACAAGCTGTATGGACCGAAAGGCATCGGGGCGCTGTATGTGCGTCCTGGAGAGCCGCGAATCCGGATGGAGCCGCTCTTCGACGGCGGGGGACACGAGCGCCGCATGCGAAGCGGGACGCTTCCCGTTCCGCTCATCGCCGGCTTCGGCACCGCCTGCCGGCTCGCCGCAGACGGGCTTCCCCAGGAAGCCGTGCGGCTGAAGGCCCTTCGCGACCGACTGTGGGAAGGGCTGTCACAGCGTCTGGAAGGACTGTTCGTCAACGGGCATCCCGTCGAGCGTCTGCCGGGCAATCTGAATGTGAGCTTTGACGGAGTCGATGGCCAGGTCCTGATGACGAGCCTGACCGAAATCGCCGTGAGCTCGGGTTCGGCCTGCACGTCAGCCGACCCCGAACCAAGTCACGTGTTGCGGGCCATGGGGGTTTCGGAAGCGCGCTCGAAGGCCAGTCTGCGCTTCGGACTGGGTCGATTCACCACCGGCGAAGAGATCGACTTTGCGATCGACTACGTGGCGACAACGATCACCCGCCTGCGCTCGGCGCGGGCACAGTCTACTCCCCCTCTTGGCAAGAGGGGCTAGCGGTGGTCGCGCCGCGATGTGGTCCAACCTTTCATTTTCAATCTTACGGCGCCTGCCGGGCGAGACCTACTTTTCGCGAACACTGCGCAGCAGCGCCACGAAACACCAGGTCAATCCGACCAGGCACGCTCCCTTCAACAGCAACAGCCCAGGTGGACGCCACCATGCCCCGGTCTGTATCTCGATGAAGTCCGACAAGCCGAACAAAACAAAGAACGCGGCCGCCCATCGCGATAACCGCCGCAAACCGGCTTTCGCGCGGCAGTATCGAACGGCGACGACAATTGCGCACACAATCCACAACGCGGCTTCGCAGCCGTTGAAGATGGCTTCGATCGCGACTGCGAAAAGCATCGGGCACTACGCGGTTCGACCCCTGCCGGCTTGCCCGGCAGGTGAAGAAGATTGAATGGCTGGAACGGCGACGCTGTGATGCGGATTCACCTGGCTGCGGTCTCCGCCCGACGCGCCGAGTTTCCGACTTTTTGCCGGACCTGGCGGATCAGCTTTTCAGCGTCATCGATCTGACTGTCGGAAAAGTAGGGGAGGGGATCGAGCCCCCACAGCCGTTCGATCTGTTTCTCGCGCAAGTCCTGCCAGCTCATCTTGTCGGTCAAGTGCCAGACGGCGGCCTGCGCGGTCTGCAAATCGGTCTCGCCCGCGGCGAATCGCTTGAGCGTCTCGTGCAATGCCGGATCGGTGGTGTAATCTTCGAGCTTGACGAGCTTGTACGTCATTCTCGGGCTCGGGTCGGGCTTGCCGTGGGCCAGACACACGCCCATCATCGGCACCTGCACGGTCTTCTGCGGAGGGACTGTGAAGAAGCCGCCGCCGGGGCCGTTGCCATTGCCGTTGCCGACGCCGATGTTATTAAATCCGTTGCCCTGGAAATTGTTCATCCCGCCCGGCATGTTATTGCCGAGGTTATTCTGCATTCCCATCCCCATAGGCTGCGCGCCCCCCGTCGTATTGCCGCCCGGCATGCCCGGGCCGGTATTTCCGCCCCGGTTCTGCTGCCCGAAAAACTGTTTGAGGACCTGGACGGCGACGACGGCTTTGGGCATCTGGACGGTGACGGGGGCGTCCGACTTGTTCGTGACGAACAGGCTGGCTTCGTGAGAATCCCTGGCGATGACGGCCGTCTCGACCGTCCCGGCTTCCATCGCGTCGAAGAGAGCGACCGGCGGAACTTTGGGATCGTGCTTGAGCTTTTTGATCGGCTGTTTCGCCACAGCGACCGAGGCCGCCGCCAGACAGACCGCGACACAGACGACAACCCGACGGGAAAACGCGTGCATGGCCATGCTCCTGAAAGGGAGAAGAAACGGACAGAAACCGTTTGTACACACGCGGCAAAGAGCGCCGCGCGAAATGGCCGAGTGCATTATACGCACCCGCCCCCGGGACAGCCAGCGGAAAATTCTCGTGGGCCAGGCTTTCTGGGTGCGTGCGTTAATCGGAGTGTGGGTGGCGGCCCGTGGAAAATTCTTGTTGCATGGGCTTTTAGGCCCGTGCGTCACTCCCAAGAACCACGGTCGCCGGAACTCTAAAAGGCCGCCAATCCTCGTCGAAACAATCGTGCTTCCTTGCTTCCGTGCACCAAATCTCGTTCGTTACGCACGGCCTTGGAAGCCCATGCTACTACGCCATCACGCCGGTCACCGGCCGGCCGGAAGAGATCGGAAGGGGTCGGTTGAGCCGGTCATAGACTTCCGTCTGCGGGTCGATCCCCAGCAGGGCGAACATCGTCGCCGCCAGGTCTTCGATCGGCACTCCGTCGCGGTCGGGGAAAGCCCCCTGCCGGTCCGACCGGCCGTGCACGTAACCGCGTTTCACTCCGCCGCCGGCCAACAGGACGGTGTAGCACTGCGGCCAGTGATCGCGGCTGGTCTGGCCGTTGAGCTTGGGCGTGCGTCCGAACTCCCCCATCCAGACGACCAGCGTCGAATCGAGCAGGCCCCGCTCGTCGAGATCGCTCAGGAACACGGGAAGCGTGTGATCGGTCTGCGGCAAATGCCAGGCCTTGAGAATTGGATACATGTGCGTGTTATTGAACCCGTGCGTGTCCCACCCGCCGGCGGTCGTGCTCTGGCCGCCGATATTCGACGAGAAGTAGACGTTGACGAACTTCACGCCGGCCTCGACCAGCCGGCGGGCCAGGAGGCACCCCTGCCCGTACGTGGTCCGGCCGTATCGCCTTCGAACGTCGTCGGGCTCCGCCGACAGATCGAAAGCCTGGCGGACGGCCGTCGAGCTGAGCATCGACAGGGTCTTTTCGTAGTACGCGTCGAGCCCGGCCGTGGTCGCGGTGCGCTCGGCGGACTGCACCTGTCGATTGATCAGTTTCTGGATTTCGCGGCGCTGCTCGAGCCTTTCGACCGAGAGATTGGATGGGAGGCTCAGCTCGGGGAGCCTGAAAGTCGGACTGTTCGGGTCTTCGGTGATCAGCAGCGGGTCGTGCTTTTTCCCCAGAAAGCTGGCGTGCTGCCCGGGGGTGATCGCGCCGTCACGAATCACGTACGGGTACGCGACAAACGTCGGCAGGCCGCTCGAGAGCGGGGCCAGCCGATCGACGACCGAACCGTACGCGGGAAACAGCTCGACCGAATCGCGCAGGCGAATGTCGTCCAGCGGCGGGGCGTGCCCGGTGAGCGCGTAGTACGAGGCCGAATTGTGGTTCTTCATCGTGTGATGCACGGTGCGCACGAGCGTCGCCTTGTCCATCACTTTCGCCGTTTCCGGGAGCAGATCGCAGATGGCCAGCCCCGGAACGCTCGTCGCGATCTGGGCGAAATGGCTGCGAACCCCGTCGGGCGCCTCCGGCTTCATGTCGAACGTATCGACGTGGCTCGGGCCCCCGAACTGGTACAGGAATACGACCGATTTCGCTTTGGCCGGGCGCGGCGGCTGAGTCTCCGCCGCGCGGAGCAGCCGCGGCAGCGTCAGCCCCAGCATCCCCGCGCCCCCCGCGCGCAGGACGGAACGCCGGGGAAGGTGCGATTCAATTGAAACGCTTGTTGGAATCGCATTCATAGCGTTGAATCAAATCGGACGAACGAGTTTTCACGCAAAGGCGCAAAGGCCCAAAGAATTCCAGTCACCTCTGTCGCAATTTCAACGCACATTTCCAGATGACGCATTGTGGTCTCGTTTCGTTTGCGTCTTTGCGCCTTTGCGTGAGACTTCGTCGTTCCTTTTCGCCGTGGCAAGCCGAATGGAACCGGTCATGAGACTTACTTCGTCGCTGTTACGTCGCTGTTGATCATCCGCGCGGATCCGCGTCATCCGCGGCTCACTTTCATCCTTTCCCGTATTTTTCACTTCCGCAGCAAAAAGTCGTTGGAGTTAATCAGGCCCCACAGCAGGTCTTCCAGATGCGATCGCTTGTCGCCCGCAGCATCAACGAAGGCCGTCGAAGTCCGCCGTTCTTCATCTGTCGGCCGCCGGCTGAGGGCCGTCCAGAACAGCTCGTCCACGATCTCGGGGGTGGGCCGTCCGGAGTCGATGAGTTGCCCCAGTCGATTATCGCGCCGTGAAAGCAGTTCATTGACGAGCGGCCCGCTGACGAGCTGAAACGCCTGGTTCAGCGTCGGCTCGCCCGTCCGTTCGCATTCGCACGCTTGCAGCCGCGGAGGCTTGCCGAATGTTTTGAGAAACTGATCGGCCAGGCTCGGCCGCCCGTCGCGGTCGCGCACGGCGGCTACTCCCGGAATTTCCCCGGCCCGCATTCCGTCGGGATAACCGCTGAATTCCAGAGGAACGCCGGTGACTTGTGCCAGCGCGTCGGCCAGTTGCTCGGCTGACAAGCGCATCTCCCGGGCCCGCGAAAAATTGACCTCGTCATCTCGGTTACTGTCATTGGCGGTCGCGGACAACTGGTACACGTTCGAATTCATGATCGTGCGGATCAGGTGCTTCAGGCTGAATTTGTGCTCGACCAGATCAGCCGACAGGGCCGCCAGCAGGCCCGGATTGCTCGGCGGATTCGTGGACCGGAAATCGTCGATCGGATCGACGACTCCCTGTCCCAGCAGGTGAAACCAGATGCGGTTGGCCAGCGTCTCGGTGAACCGCCTGTTTCGCGGGCTCGCCAGCCAGTCGGCCAGAGCCAGCAGCCGGTCGGCGTCCGGCGGCAATGCGGTCCCCTCCTCCCCAAGGAACCTCGGCGGCAGGGGTTGGTTCGAACGGGGATCGTTGACGTCCCCCTTGCGGGCCATCACCACCAGTTGCTCGCCGTCGAACTCGTGGGAGTCGTTGTTGTCGCGGCGGCGGTTTTCAAGGACCCGGTATTCGACGCGCGCGAAGAGGTTCGCCCAACTGTAATAATCGTCCTGCGTCCAGCGGTCGAACGGGTGATTGTGGCACTTTGTGCACTGCAGGCGCGTCCCGAGAAAAATCTGGGCCGTCGATTCGGCTCGCATGATCGGATCGCGCATGGCCCGATAGTAGTTCGCCGCCGGCTCGAGATACGTGCTGCCGCGCGCGGCGATCAGCTCGCGGGCAAACTGGTCGAGCGGCTTGTCGCGGGCGATGCTGCCGCGGATCCAGGCATGGAAGTTCTGCACCCCCTTGCGATCGAGCGTTTTCTCTTCGTTGCGCAGCAGGTCCGACCACTTGAGGGCCCAGAAATCGGTGAACTCCTGCCGCTCGAGCAGTGCGTCGATGAGCCTCTG
>JBLMWR010000639.1:0-3152 GCA_050257335.1 Deltaproteobacteria bacterium
GATCGAGATACGCTTCGGGGTTCCGTGCTTGACGGCATTATGCACTGCCTCCTGGGCAATGCGGAAGAGGTGCGTGGTAATTTCGTTATCCCGAATCTGGATTTCGCGGTCGCCCTTGAACGTGCAGTGAATCTGCGAACGTTGCCCGGTCGTCGTCGCCAGCTCCTCCAGCGCCGACAAAAGCCCCTGCGCGTCGACGTCCACGGGGTACAACCCCTTGGAGAGCTGCCGCGCTTCGGTCTTCGCCTGCTGGATCATCCCGACCAGCTCCGCCAGATGCGGGGCTTCGGGATCGGCCCGCGCGGCGAGTTTCTTGGCGAGACTGTCGGCGAGCATGCCGATCCCCGTCAGCGCCTGTCCCAGCGTGTCGTGCAGGTCCTGGCCGAACCGGCGATGCTGGTCCCAGACGGCGTCGACGAGCTGCCGCTGCAGACGATCGCGCTCGATGACCCGTCCGAGCTGCGTTCCCACGTGTTTCATGATGTCGAGAAACGTCTCGTCGGGAGGCGCGGCAGCGGCCGAAAAGAACTCGACGACCGCCACCACTTCGCTGCCGACCAGCACCGGAAAAACCACCGCCGCCTGAAGATCGCACGCCGCCGCATGCGGTCCCAGAAGCGATGTGCTGTCGTGGGCAAGGTTCGTGATCCATTCCGGCTTTGCGGAGGCGATGGCGCGGCCGATGAGTCCCCGTCCGGAACGAAACACCGTCTTGCTGCCGGCGGCAATCAGGCGCCGGTACCGGCCGGTCCGCTCGACGGTCCAGACGCCGGCATCGAGGAAGGCCGCCGGCTCGGCGCGCGAGCGGAGCACCACGTGGGCGACCTCCCAGTGCCGGAACCGCAGCACGCGCTGCAGCACGATCTGAAAGGCCTGCTCGACCGATTCCGATTCATTGGCGATGACGGCCACGTCCTGCAACAGGCGGATGTGCTCGGTGCGGTCGCGCACCTGCTGTTCGAGCGTTTCGTTGACGCGGCGCAGGGCGGCCTCGGCCCGATGCCGTTCGCTGATATCGTGAACGATCCCCGTATAGTAATGCCGCCCTCCCAGCTCGAAATGACCGATCGACAGGTAGATCGGAAACGTGTTTCCGTCCTTGCGCCGCGCCACGACCTCGCGGACGACGCCGATGAGCCGCGCCCGGCTCGTGCGCAGGTACTCCGCGACGTGCGGAGCATAACGCTGGCGGTCGTCTTCGGTCATCAGGAGGCTGACGTTCCGGCCGACCAATTCGTCTTCGGCGTACCCGAACAGTTTGGCGACAGCCGGATTGACCGACTCGATCTGGCCCCAGTCGCTGATGGTGATGATGCCGTCCACCGCGTTGTCGACGACCGCCCGGTACCGCGCACCGAAGAGCGTTGCCTGCTCGATGGCCTGGCCGGCGAGGATCGCCACGCAGGCGAAGACTTCGAGATCGTCGTGTCCGAACCGCCGCCGCCCGTCGAGCGTTTCGATGTACAGCACCCCCGCGGTTCGCAGGGTGGGCCCCACCAGGGGAGCGCACATGAACGACAGCGCCGGCGAATCGAGGACCGATTGATCGCCATCGGCGCCCTGCTCGGCAATCCCCACGCTGAGGATTGCCTTGCCTTCCTCGAGCACCAGCCGGGCCGGCGCCAGGTTGATTGGCGGCTGCGTCGACCCCCCTGTCCGTTCATCGTCCGGGGCTTTGACGACCACCGGGATCAATTGATCGGTGGAGGGGTCGTGCCGCAACAGGTACGACCGGCTGAAATGCGGAAAGATATGCGTCACGCAATCGACGATGCGCGACAGCACCTCATCGGGCTCCAGCGTGCTTCGCAAATACCGTGTAATTTCGAGGACGGCCTGCAGCTTGACGTCGCTGCGGCTGTCGCGGTGCGGTACTCCCGGCGTGATCAGGTCGATCTCGGCCGTGGTTTCGTACAGGCCGGGATGCCGGACCTTCAACGGCGCGTACTTTTCGACCGTAACGGTCGCATCGCCGCCGCCGTCGGCATGTCCGTTCCGCTCATTGTCGTGGAACTCGACCGTCGTGTTGAAGATGTTGATGCGGTCGAGGTTGCAGAGACGGGCCGGGGACGTCACCGGCCGGCCGTTGAGAAACGTCCCGTTGCGGCTTCCCAGGTCTTCGACGAAAAAGCCGTCGGCCTGGGCAATGATCCGGGCGTGGCGCCGCGAGACGGTCTCGTCGGCAACGCGGATATCGCAACCGGGATGCCGGCCGAGGATCAGCGCGTCGCCCGTCAAATCGACGGTTTCCCCCGCCCGGTCCCCGCTCAGAATTTTGAGAAGTGCCATGGAGGGAGTGTACCAATTCGGCCGCAGAATGCGGTAGGGATTTCCCCGATAGGCGCGTCGCTCAATCCCCTGATTCACCAGGCGCCCTGCAGCGCATAGAAAGATACTGGTTCGACGCCCGCGGGCGGTGCCTTCGAACCACTACGCACTTCATGAGGGAGGAATTTGCCATGCTGGTCCTGACACGCAAGACGAACGAATCGATCTACATTGACGGAGGAATCGAAGTGATGGTGGTGCAGGTTCGGGGGAACCGGGTCCGCCTGGGATTCCGCGCTCCTTCCGATATTTCGATTCAGCGCAAAGAACGCATGGCCGAACCGGTCGCCGCCGCACCCGGCCTGCCGCGAATTAAGGATGCCCCCTCGACGATCTCTCTTCCTGTCGTCCGCGAAGTTCGCTCGCGGCCGCGGTAACGACGGGGAGAATTGCGGGGTGGCTGTGTTGTGGTGCCGGGGCGCCGGGGGGAACAGGCGCCTCCACCACAATCCGGCCGAACGAGGACGGCGCCGGGATCGTCGATTTTGCTCCCCGAAGGAGCCCTGCCATGTCCTGGACCAGCCAGCGATTGCAGACCGTTGCTCAGGAAACGCTGCAGGGCGCCCGCTTCGTGGTCGTCGCCAACCGCGAGCCGTTCAGCCACGTCTTTCGCAACGGAGAGATCTGCTGCCAACAGCCGGCCAGCGGGCTGACGACCGCCCTCGACCCGGTCATGCGCACCTGCGGAGGGGTCTGGGTGGCGCACGGCAGCGGCGACGCCGACCGGGAAGTCGTTGACGAACGCGATCGCGTGGCAGTCCCTCCGGATTCGCCGTCGTATACCTTACGCCGGGTGTGGCTCTCGAAGGAGGAGGAAAACGGTT
>JBLMWR010000640.1:0-7060 GCA_050257335.1 Deltaproteobacteria bacterium
GAGCTCTCGTGGCTGGCGTATGGCGATCAGGGGATCTTCGTCCGGCGCGAGGTCTTCCATCGGCTGGGGGGCTTTCCTTCACTGGCCTTGATGGAGGACCTCTTCTTCATGAAACGGCTGCGGAAAGAAGGACGACTGGCTCTCCTCGACGGACCGCTGCACGTCTCGGCACGGCGCTGGGAAAAACAGGGAGTCATCCGCCAGACGGCCCGCAACTGGACTCTGACGCTCCTGGCGCATCTGGGTATCTCTCCGAACAGACTGGCAAACTTTTATCCGCACGTCCGATAAAAAATAGCAGGCACGCACACAGACCTTGTATTCCTGGTTTGCGGCATGGCCAACAACTTCGCGTGGGGCGGGCTGAAGAAGCCCACCCCACAAGAATTCCAGCCTCTCCACGCGCCGATACGACGCTTGTGCTCACGCTATCACCCACCGTCCCGATGCACAGTGGCTGGCGAGAACGCCGGCAGGCAGACGGCGATGTATTCGGAGCCGCCTGACGGGAAATCGGACAGGAGCACGACTTCGAAACGGATTCGCCCTGCTGGCGGCGACGCAGCCTGCATCGCCCACTTGGGACCTAATTTCGCAGCACAAACCTCCCCAGCGCGATGCCGAGCGGAAAGGCAACGAGATGCGCAATGTCTGCTCCGAACAGCGCGTGGGGGGGCCGCGGCGAAAGGGCCGCCCAGACGAGCCGTGCGAGCAGCACGCCCCCGATGAGGGCATACAGCCAGTGGCGGCGTTTCTCCGGCCATTTCTGGCAGACGAACCCCAGGCAGCCGTAATATCCCGCCGAGGGACCGACGTCGTGCTCCGCCGCCAGCAGTTTCCGCCACACGACGTCGAGATGATAGAGTGGAAAGGCCAGCAGCAGCGACACGAACGCGAGGGTTGCCAGATGCACCCCCCAGAAGGCGAGCATGGTCCGCCACGACCCCACGCGATATTCCGACAGCCCCAGACAGAGCGCCAGCATCGCCAGCGACCGGTAGAACGACCAGCCGCCGGCCGTCAGAAAGGCGCTGGTGAAGAGGCGAACCCACTCCCCCCTCGGCAGATGCAGCGGCGCAAACCCGAACCGCTTCATCAACCCCGGTTCCAGACGCGCCACATGCGTCGCCGTCGCGATCCCGATCGCTGCCACGATGAGAACCATGGCGACCGTAAACGGAATTCGCTTGAGAGCGGCAACAAAACGATTCGAGCTCATTGAACTGTCATCGTCGGGTCAATCATCGCGCACGGCGGTGATGATCGGGTAGACGCCCACCGGTTCGATGACGCATTCGGCCACGCGGAATCCGGCGATCGTCAGCAGCGCAGTCATGTGCCGTTCAGTCCGCTGTTTGTGCCGCAGGTCGAACATCCGCGCCAGAAACGGCCCGGTGCCGTGCGCGTCGACCAGTCCATGCGTCACCAGGGCGCCTCCGGGGACGAGAATGTCGCGCAGCGCGCGAAACATCTCGACGAACTGCGTGTCGGAAAGGTACTCGACCAGCCCGACTGCCTTGACGATCTGCGCCGCGACATCGGGAAGCGTCTCGCGGATGCGGCGGGCGTCCCCCTTGATGAACCGCACGCAGCCGTCGATTTCGAAGCGGGCGGCCAGAGCGCGGCCGTACTCAAAGGCGTCATCGTCGAGATCGATGAGGTGCGCACGCACGCGGGCGGGGTCGATTCCCGAATCGACGATGGCGGTCTGCACGTGGCGGCCGGGGCCCGCTCCGACTCCCACGATCGTGACTGGCGATTCCCTGCCGTAGCGGGCGATCAGGGCGGCGATTTTCTGCGTAACGATCAGCCGGCGATTGCGGGCCGCCATGGAAATCGGATTGTCGCGCAGCGCCTGGCGGTCGAACCAGTCGACCGGCTCCTGGTTCCGGTAAATGATCTCCATGGAGCGCCAGCCGCCGGGCCTCACGAACGACTCCGCCACCAGCGGGCTCCTGCTCCGCCGCAGTCGCTTTCGCAACCAGCCGGCGGGAAGGAGAAAGTTCTTCCACGGATTGACGAGCAGGTACCCCGCACGCTGCCGCAGCGACGGAGATTCGAGTGAAACCGCGGTGCCGGTCGCAGGCCCCGACGGGTCCGAAGGCGGCTGGTGCCGGAAAGGCGCGCTTTTGACGACCGTTGACATCGAACTGCATCCTTTCAGTTTTTTGAACGGGCCCCGCAGCAACCGGCGCAGGTCGCGATATCTCTTGAATCGGACGCAACCCGCGGCAGCAATCATGACAACCCGGCCGCCCGGCGATTTTATTCGCCGGGAAGGGTAATCCCTCCGCAGCCCGTTTGAACACCTCTGCGACTGTTCACGGCGGGCACGATATGCCGATTTTGATGAATGCGACGATTGATCGGATTTGACCGCGTGCACCGGACTTTTTCCCTGCCACGGGACTTCGGAACGTCCCTGGGATTGCGCAGAAGCTCGGTTTTCATCCGATATGAGACTGTAGGGCAGCGCGGTTGTTTTGTGTTCTTAATTTTATCGAGCGGATCGCGCCAGGGTTGCACTTCCTCATCAACTGCATGGGCCGTTCGGGATCGGAGGAGACTCGGTCCGATTCTGGCAGAAATCTGGACTTATGATGTCTTCAGGACCGAATCCGCCTGTCTCGCTGCTCGTGATCGAAACGGGCGCGTCCGCGACAATGCCGGGGGTCGCCGGTCCACTGCTCCCCGATTGGCCGGCGTGTGATCGGCACGCGGGGCGGCTGCTGTGCGCCGTGGGGGCCTGCCAACCCGGTCGACCGGCTGTAACAACTGCGGCCGGGGAATGGACTTACGGCCGGCTGATTTCCGCCGTTCGCGCGGTGGCCAGCCGCCTGGCGGGGCATTCCAACTTTCACCGTGGAGGCCGGGTCGTTCTGCTTCTTCCCAACTCGCCCGAATATGTCGCCGTGTTTTACGGGGTCCTGCTTGCGGGCGGCGTGATCGTCCCCCTGCCCCCGAAAACGGAAGCCGGCGTCCTGCAGAAGATTATCGAATCCACGGAAGCAACCGTTATTGTGACCCGCGCGAATGTCGTCCAGTCGCGAGCGGATCTGAACGGACTGCCGGCCGAGGTCCTCGATCTGGCGCCGATTTCACCTGTCGGCCCTCCGCAGGCGACGAGTTTCGACGAGACGACGGGGGATGAACTGGCGGCGATTTTCTTCACTGCCGGTTCGACCGGAATTCCGAAAGGGGTGATGCTCAGCCACGGCAACCTGATATCGAACGCCCGGGCGATTCAGGGATACCTGCCGATCGGTCGCGAGGACCGCCCGCTGTGCGTGCTTCCGTTCCACCACGCCTTCGGAAACTCGGTGCTGCAATCGCACCTGCTCGCGGGAGCAAACCTCGTCCTTGACGGCCAGACGACGTTTCCCGAAACGATCATTAAATCGCTGCACAGGCACGAGTGCACCAGCTTCTCCGCCGTTCCCGATCTGTTCCGCAGCCTGCTCGAACGTTCGTCGCTGGGACAAACCGGCTTGCCAAGCGTGCGCTACATGGCGGTCGCCGGCGGCGCCCTGCGGCACGAACTGGCGCTGGAGGTCGCGCGGCGGATCGCGCCGGCGGAATTCTTCGTCATGTACGGTCAGACGGAAGCGACCGCCCGCCTGGCTTTTGTCCCTCCACGGCATCTGGCCGAACTTCCCGCGGGAACGATCGGCCGCGCCATTCCCGGAGTGACGCTGGACGTTGTGGACGAAGAGGGCGTTCCGGTGGCGGCGGGAGAAATTGGCGAGCTCAGGGCGAAGGGCCCGGGCTTGATGCTGGGGTATTGGCGCGATCCGGTAGCGACCGACGAGCGCATTCGCGACGGCTGGCTTTACACGGGAGATCTCGCCACCCGCGACTCGCAGGGGTGGTTCATTCACAGGGGCCGCCGCAACGCGCTGGTCAAAATCGCCGGCTTTCGGGTGCACCCGGCGGATCTGGAGGATTTCGCGATTCGGCGGCTGCCGGTCAGCCAGGCGGCGGCGGTGGCTTTCGAATCGCCCGACGTCGGGACGCGACTGGCGCTGTACGTGAAACCGGCCGAGTCCGGAACCGATCTCGCGGTCTCCGAGATGGTCGCCCGCTGCCGAAACGAGCTCCCCCGGCACCTCGTCCCCAACTTTATCCAGATCGTCGACGAACTTCCCCTGAATCATGCCTTGAAGATCGACCGACCGTTGTTGACGAAGCTGGCGGAGCAGGAAACCGCACGCCGGCGGGCCCTCGCGTAAGACCTTCCCTGTTTTCATCAGCAGAGCCGAACGAATGAAGACGCTGTCCCTCGAGGATCGACTCGTTGAGTTCCTGCGCGGCGTTACCGGTCAGGCCGCATTGTCTGGCGATACCGAGCTGCTCGAGGACGGCATCGCCGATTCGCTCACCATGATGGACCTGATGGTCTTCATTGAGACCGAACTCAAGGTCCGGCTCGATTTTGCCGACCTCAACGCCGACGTTTTTCGAACCCCGGCCACGCTGGCGGCGCTGATTGCAGCGCGGCAGGAGCCGTCCCGCCGCGTTGAGGCGGCGTAGTCGTGAATTTTCAGATTTCGCGCCTGTGGCCGGACGGTCAAACTGGCGGCACAGCAGACATTTGAGGAGCAGCCCGTGTATTGGGAGACTTTCGCGCGTCCGATTCCTCTCGAGGAACTGGGGTGGGTCAACACGATGTATCTGGGGACCGGCATCTCGCACTGGGACCCCATGATGGTGTGGGGGACGACCGTCGAGACCGGGCCGATGGATGAGTTCCTCACCGAACAGCGCCGCAGCACAGGCAGCCTACTTTCCCCCGCCCACGTCCTGGTGCGCGCCGTGGCCGAGAGCCTCTGCCGGCACCCCAATGTCAATCGCCGCGTGACCGGACGCCGGGTCCACCAGTACGACGGCGTCAATATCGTGGTCCCCATGCTGCAGACCCGATCGGGAGAAGTCGATCCGATATTTCTGCGCCGGGCCGAGAAGATGTCTCTTTCCGAAATCGCCCGGCGCTTCTGGACCGAAGCGCGCGACAAGGCCGTGGGGGCGGCGGTCGAGGCGCGGCGCAGCGAAGAAGCAAGAAGCGTCCGCAAGTTGCTGGTCGCTCTCGGGCGCAAGCTGCGCCTCCACTGGATCCACAAAATGGGATGGCTGGCATTTTACGTGGGCTGTCGCCTGCGGGTCCCGACGATCTTCACCTTCCAGCAGGAGCTCAACGGCGCGGGGGCCTTCGTCAACTACCTGGGGTTCCCCGGCGCTCCCCCGTTGATCGCCTTCAAGCCGAGCTGCCTGCCTATGAACGCGTATTCCGTGAACGTCACGATGGGTCCTTCCGAACCGCGTCCCGTGGTCGTCGACAACGCCGTGGTCGTCCGCAAACAGGCGCCTCTCTTCGTACGAGCCGATCACCGCATGATCAACGCGCACGAAGCGGCGGCCTTCATCAACACGCTCCGCGCGCTGCTGGCCGATCCCTGGACGCTCGTACAAACGGAACAGCCGGCCGTCCGCGAGGCAGCGTAAGGCGCCGCAGGATGAGCTGCCAGGCTAAACCGGCGCTCCGCGCTGCAGAATGTCCCAAACAATGCGCGCCGCCTGGCCGTCGATCAGGCTCCCGGCGCCGGTCGGCCGGGTAAACGAAACCTGCCGCGGATCCAGACCAAAAAGATGCAGCAACGTGGCGTGGTAGTCGTAGTGGTTGACCACGTCCTTGACCGCCTTGTGCCCCAGCTCGTCGGTCTCGCCGTAGATGCAGCCCGCCTTGACGCCTCCTCCGGCCAGCCACATGCTGAAACCGTAGGTGTTGTGGTCGCGGCCGATGCTCTTCTCGTTCTGAATGACCGGCAACCTCCCCATCTCGCCTCCCCAGTGTACGAGCGTCGTGTCGAGCAACCCCGTCTGCTTCAGGTCCTGCACCAGGGCCGCGGCGGGCTTGTCGGTCTTCCTGCAGACATCCGGCAATGCCTTCTCGATATTGCCGTGATGGTCCCATGTCTGGTTGCCGGTGAAGATCTGCACGAAGCGCACCCCCCGCTCGACCATCCGCCGGGCAATGAGGCAGCGCGTGCCGTAGTCGCGCGTCACCGGGTCGTCGATCCCGTACAGCCTGTGCACCGCCTCGCTCTCGCGGGAAATTTCGAGGGCCTCTTTGGCGGCGACCTGCATGCGGGCCGCCAGCTCGTAGCTCTGGATCCGCGCCGCCAGATCGTGCTCGCGCGGATGCTGTTCGAGATGCGCGCGGTTGATGGTCTGCAGGTATTCGAGAAACCGCTCCTGGGCCGGACCGCGCAATTGCGCCGGCGGATCGAGGTTCAGGATCCGCGGTTCGTGCGGGCGGACGACCGTCCCCTGGTACAGCGACGGCAGCCAGCCGTTCTGCCAGTTTTCGACGCCGAGCACCGGCAATCCCCCGGGGTCGCTGAGGACGACGAACGCCGGCAGGTTCTGGCTTTCGGTCCCCAGCGCGTACGTCAGCCACGAACCCAGCGCCGGGCGACCCGCCGTGATGCGCCCCGTGTTGAGGGCATTGATCGATTGACCGTGGTTGTTGACGCCGGTGTGCATCGAACGGATCAGGCAGATGTCGTCGGCCACTTGTCCCAGGTGCGGCACGAGTTCGCTCAGTTCCATCCCGCACTGGCCGTACTTCGAGAACTTCCACGGGCTGCCGAAGAGCTTGGCGCTGGCCTCGGCAGCGTTGTCGTATTTGATGTCGCCGGTGTAGGTCTGCAGGTGGCGCTTCGTCAGCTCGGGCTTGGGGTCGCACAGGTCGATGTGGCTGGGGCCCCCTTGCATGAACATCGAGATCATGGCCCGGGCCTGCGGAGCGGCGGCGGGGAGTCTGGGCTTAAGATCGAACGTCGCCGGCTCCAGCGCGGGTTTCGCCGGAACCGCCAGCGCCCGATCGTGCTGCAGCAGCCACGCCAGCGCGAGGCCTCCCATCCCAAAGGCCTGCTGCGTCAGAAAATGTCGGCGGGTGAAGTGGGACATGATTCAATCGACGTACAAAAACCCATTCGAGCTGACCAGCGCGTGACACAGGTTGGCCAGCGCCGTTCGGGCCGGATCGGGTTTGGGTGCCTTG
>JBLMWR010000641.1:0-9561 GCA_050257335.1 Deltaproteobacteria bacterium
CGCCACGCCCTCCCACTCTTTCGCGGCGCGGACCTCCACGGCCGGTTCCATCCGTCCGCGGGCTACAGTGGTCGGCCAATACGCGAAGACGGGGTATGGTTTGGGGCGCGGGCCGGTGTAACCGGTGACGCCGGGAGGACCCGAGCCGACGAGCGGCGAGAATTCGCGGACGAATCGCTCGACCGCCTCCCGCGACGGATCATGAACGCTGACGCGTAAGACGATTTCCAGGGCGTCATCGCGCCGCTGCCACACTCCCGGCAGCGTATCGCCGCTGCCAAGGCACTCGATGTGCGTCCGCGCGAGATTGACGCCCGCCGACCGTAACCGCGACAAAATCAACTCGCCGCACGCCCGGGCTTTCGCAGCCGCGTTGTCTCCGCAGACGACGAGCGTACCAGACGCCATATAACCGTCGCCATACGCCATGGAAACTTTGAACCGCGGCGGCGCCGGGTTGCCTTTCGCGCCCATGACTTGAACCTGATCAGGACCGGCCTGCGTCAGTTGGACCTGCGAAAAGTCGGCATCGACGTCGGGGGTCAGGTAATGCACGGGATCGCCGATTTCGTACACGAGCTGCTCGGCAACCGTTTCGGTGGTGACCGCCCCGCCTGTTCCCACGGGTTTGGTGATGACGATCTGCCCGTCGTCGGAAATCTCGGCGATCGGATAGCCGAGATTCTCGAGTGAAAGCGCCGGAGTCCAACCGGAAAACATTCCCCCGGTGGCCTGCGCGCCGCATTCGATGACATGCCCGGCCACGGTTGCGGCGGCCAGGCGGTTCCAGTCGCTCCAATTCCACCGGAATTCGTGGACTGCCGGGCCGACGGTCAGCGACGCATCGGCAACGCGGCCGGTAATGACGACGCGTGCGCCGTCGCCCAGGGCCTCGACGATTCCCGCCGACCCCAGATAGGCGTTTGCGCTGGCGATTTTCGACCGCAAATCCCCCAGGGTGGAGCCGGTGTCGAAATTCGCGAAGGGCTCGCCGACGGAAAGGAAGTCGTCGAGTCGCGGCAGAAGGTCGTCGCCCGAGACCGCCGCCACGCGGACTGACTTCAGGCCGGCGCGCAAAAGAATTGCGGCGGCCTGGCGGGCGCACTCCCGGGGAGCCATTCCGCCGGCGTTTGTCACGATCTTGAGCCTGGGCTGCGCGACGAGGGACGGGAGGAGGCTTTCGAGGACCGTCAAGAAGTCCGGGACGAATCCCGCCTGGGGATTGCGCGACCGCTGATGAGCGAGGATCGAAAGCGTCAGCTCGGCCAGATACTCGAGGGTCAGGTAGTCGAGCCGTCCCCGATCGACCAGCAACCGCGGCGCATCGAGATTGTCCCCCCAGAAACCGGCACCGTTACCGACGCGAATGGTTGGCATTGTCGGAATCTGACGACGGGGAATTGGAGGTGACGACGCTCAAACCCGATTTATAACAGATTGTCGCTTATTGTACCGCCTTCAGGCGGTTGCCGGTTGTTATACATTTTTGCAGCCATACGGCACTTTCGGGATGGCGCGGGGAATTGACGTAAGTCAGGGAGCGTCGGGAGGGCGTTTCGCGTGGCGAGGATCGTCGCGCCGGGCTCTCGGCAGAGCCGAAAGTGAGAAACTGCGGAGACCGCCGATGAACGCGGATGCGGCGATTTTTTTTCGTCCAACTTATCCGCGCTTATCCGCATCATAATCGGTTTGCGTCTTCCTTCCTCAGTTACATGTCCGCCGCGTCGCGCTCGCGGGCGAGCGCGTACAGGCGGCGGAGAATGAGATAGAACGGGGGAAGATAGATGACGTCGGCGAAGAAGTACACGGCGATAAACTGCAGCGGCAGCTTGCCCATCAGCACGTAGCCGGTTCCGAGGCACGACCCCAGAAACTTGCTCCAGAAGCCCAGCGCGAGAACATTGCGGTTCTCGATCGGATTCTTCGCCACCATGTAGTATCCGACGCCAAAGAGTCCCACCAGAATTCCGACGAGCTGGATGGGAAAGCTGATTTCCGGTTTCGGCATTCCGATGATTCTGTACGTCTCGTGATAACCGATCAGCATGAACAGTCCAGCCCCGATGTTGAACAGGGCCACGAAGCGGAGCACGAATTTCATCCACTTCGTGAGCGGCCGAACGGTGGGATTCCGGATTCCGGATTTCGGATTTTGGATGGCGGTCGTCATGCACGGTTTATAGCAGAGCGGCGAAAACGGCACCAAGAGCAGCTTCGGAACCGGCCCTCCTGAATATCAGGCGTTTTGATATCATCCCGCCCCAATTTTCGTTCAGGGAAGCGTGGGCTTCAGGGAGCGGGACATGCGGCGACAGGGACGTTCGCAAAGCGGGCCGGCAGGATCGCCGATGCTCGCGCTGTTGTGGTTTCTTCTCCCTGTCATGCTGTCTTATGGCGCCGCTGCGGCGGCGGATTCGCGGAAGTCCAGCGATCGAAATGCGCCGGAAGTTCGCGAACCTTCGCCGATCGAAGACGACGCCAACCTGCATGACGTGCAGTTTGTGGGGAGCCGCTCGGGGTGGGCGGTCGGCGATCGCGGCGTCATCTGGCATTCCGAAGACGGCGGCGAATCATGGTTGCTGCAATCCAGCGGCGTGAACTGTCCCCTGCGTTCGGTGTGCTTCCTGAGCGACCGAGTGGGCTGGGTCGCCGGCGGAGGAACCGCTCCGTACACGCGTCACCCGTATGGCGTCGTGCTGACGACAACTGACGGCGGACGGACGTGGAAGCCGCTCGTGGCGCCCCCGGCATCGGCCGCGCCTGCGGACGCCCGCCTCAGAAATGCTGCCGCTGCGCCGGCAAATAAGACGGATCGGCCCGAACCGACGCTTCCCCGCCTCCGGAAGATCCGGTTCTTTTCCCGCGAGGAAGGAATCGCCGTGGGGGAGGGAACGGGGAGCGATCCCAGCGGTGTGTTCTCCACCGAGGACGGAGGCCAGTCCTGGCGGGCACTGCCAGGCAAAGCTTCCCCCGGCTGGCTGTCGGCGGCCTTTCTCGGCCCCGACGCCGGAATTCTTGTCGGAGCAAACGGCAGCCGCGCGCTGGTGATGGAAGACAAAGTCGTCGTCCCGCAACGCTTCGAGCGCCTCGGAGTGCGCGGCCTGCATGACGTCGCTTTAGGTGGGGAAAACAGCGGCTGGCTTGTCGGCGACGGGGGCCTCGTGCTGCGCACCGAAAACGCCGGTCTGGTCTGGCAGCCCCCTCCGGTTCCACTGGCCGACGGAATTCGCGACGCCTTCGATTTTCGCACCGTCTGCTGCCGCGGAAACAAAATCTGGGTGGCCGGCCAGCCCGGCAGCGCCGTCTGGCACTCTCCCGACGGCGGCCAGGCCTGGGAAAAACGGCCGACCGGGCAGGCTCAACCGCTGGCGCGATTGCATTTTTCTACGGACCAGCGCGGCTGGGCCGTCGGCGCGCTGGGGACCATCCTGCGAACCGATGATGGCGGCCAAACCTGGAGGGCTGTGCGCGGAGCGGGTCGCCGGGTGGCGCTGATGGCCCTGTTCGGCAGCACTCCGCAGGTCGGGCTGGGGCTGATTGCCGAGCAGTCCGGAGACGCCGGCTATCGGAGCCTCGTCGCCGTCGTCGCCCACGAAGAGGGGGCATCCCGGGATGCGACCGTGGTCGAGTCGATCGCTCGGCTCGAAGACGCCGTCACCACGGCGGGGGGTTCGGCCAGCCAGATCGGCTGGCAGTTGCCACTGGTCATTCCGGGACTCGAGCGAGATTTTGACCGGCTCGTCGCGGACTGGAACCGGCGGACCGAGAACCGGCTCGAGGAAATCCTCATCGGCGGTCTTGTCCGCCAGATCCGCACGTGGCGCCCCAGCGTGCTCATCATCCAGCAGCCGGAGACGGGCGATGCGCTGATGCGGCTCATCGGTCAGGCGGCGCTGAAGGCCGTCGATCAGGCCGCCGATTCCACCCGATTTCTCGAACAGCAGGAACTGGCCGGCCTCGAACCGTGGCAGGTTCAGAAGGTGTTCGCGCTTCTTCCTCCGGGGAGTTCCGGGCACGTCAACGTCGATCCTTTTCGATACCTTCCGCAGCTCGGCGAAACGACGAATTTGATCGCAGCGACGGCCGAGGGACTGTTTCGCGAGCAATCCGAGTTCAAACCGCCGCGTGAAGCATACCGGCTCATTCGCAGCCAATGGGCCGACGGACAGGGAGCGACGATCGCCGGGGGATTCTTTGCCGGAATCTCGCTTCCCCCAGGGAGCGCGGCACGCCGGGCATTGCGGGTTTTCGACGACGGCGACCTCGAAACCCGGCTCAAAATCGCGAGAAAGCAGCGCAATTTCGCCGCGATTACCGAGCAGACCCTCGACGACACTCGCCGCGCGGGGCAGTTGATCGCCCAGTTGCCCGAAATGGTGCAGGGGATGTCCGACTCGCAGGCGGCCTGGCAAATGACGCATCTGGCCGAGCGATATCGGGCGATTGGCCAATGGGAACTGGGAGAGCTGACGCTGATCGAGCTGGTCGAGAAGTATCCGGATCAGCCGGCCGCCATGCGGGCCATGCAGCAGTTGATCCAGATGTGGGGAAGCGGTGAAGTCACCTGGCGGCGCTTGCGACGATCGGGAAGCGGGCAGGAACGCGACACGCACCACGTAGCCGCCCGCATGCAGGCGATCATTCAACAGGTCGAAGCCCGCTTGCAAAAACAGCGGGAGGGAGCCCGGCAATCCATCTTCGATTCCGACGACGTTGCAGCCGATGCTCCCCCTGCGGACGCGGCGCCTCCGCCGCTGACTCGCGAAAGCCGCACCTTTCGCAGGGACCTCGATCAAAAGATCCGCTTCTGGCAGACTCGGGCTCTGAAGCTGGCGCAGTCCCTCGAACGCCGCGATCGGGCGCTGGCGGCGGAACCGGCGGTGCAGTTTCCGCTCGCCGCAATCTACCGGAAGCGCACTCTGGCGCTGAAATCGGACGAAATCTACCGGCGATACGTTGTTCACGAGACCGGCACCCCCTGGGCGCAGGCAGCCGAGGGGGAGATCTGGTTGAGCAATCCTTTTCGCCCCGCGACCGGGCCGACGGCCGCCTGTGGCTTCACGTCCAAACGCCCGGTGCTCGACGGCGTGCTGTCCGATCCCTGCTGGCGCGACGCGGCAGAGCTGCCCCTGGTCGCCTCCGCCCGCGACGGTAAAGACGATTCGCGCCGCGCCCTCACCATGCTCTGCTATGACAGCGAATATCTCTATTTCGCCGCCAATCTGCCGCGCGCCGAAGGGATGCCCGCCGACGGCTCCGCCGGGCGCGAGCGCCGTCACGACGAAGACCTCGCTGACTTCGATCGAGTCCTGCTGTCACTCGACGTCGACCGTGATTACGTCACGTCCTTCGACTTTGCCGTGGATCAGCGCGGCTGTACGGCAGAATCGTGCTGGAACGACGCGAGCTGGGACCCGCGCTGGTTCGTGGCGGTCGCCGGGGACGAGACGCACTGGCGGGTCGAAGCCGCGATTCCGCTCGAGGAATTGACGCCACTGACGCCGCAACGGGGCGCCGGCTGGGCGCTGGGAATCACGCGGATCATCCCCGCCATCGGCGTCGAAAGCTGGACGCTGCCGGCTGCGGCCACTCCGCGACCCGAGAATTTCGGCCTCCTGCGGTTTGACGGCCCGGGCGATCCGCGGTAATTGTAGCAGCCACGCTCTGCGTGCCGTTCGCCGTGCACGACGGATGCCGGGTTCATGTTTTGGGAGATGCGCCGACCTAACGCAACATGAGCGGCTAACCGGAGACGGGACGAATCCACAATGGCCCTCCTGATTGGCATGGACGAAGCCGGGTATGGCCCGAATCTGGGGCCGCTCGTGATCAGCGCCACCGCCTGGGAGGTGCCCGGCGATCCTCGAAAAATCGACCTCTGGGAGATATTCGCCGGAATCGTTGAACAAACCGCGCCGGTCAACGGCGATCACATTCAGATCGCCGATTCCAAACAGGTCTATACTCCCGCACGCGGCTTCGACAACCTCGAAGCCGGAGTCTTGCACGCGCTCGCTGTCTGGCTTAACGGCAGCGGCGGCGATGCAGGCCGCGCGGCTCCGGGGAGTGCCCGGGTCCCGGCGGAAAGCTTCCGCGAGATTCTCCGCCAGGTTGCAATTGGTCCACCGGAGGAGCTCGACACCGAACCGTGGTTTGACGGGGCCGACCTCCCGGTGTCTGCCCCGAAAGCCGCCTCACTGGGGAAAAGCTGGCTCGACCGTTGTCGGTCCCACGACGTCCGCCTGCGGGCGATCTGTTCCGATGTCGTCCTGACGCGGCGATTCAACGAACAGACACGGACCCATGACAGCAAAGGGCGGGCCCTCTCGGAAATGTCGATGCACCTTTTGCGGCACATCTGGCAGGCCGCCGGCGGGGACGAGCACGACCGGGCATTGATTATTGCCGACAAGCACGGCGGCCGGAACCGCTATCACGAATTCCTGCCGATCGTCTTCGGCAACCAGTTCATCCGCTGCCACAACGAATCGACCGAAAAGAGCCGGTACAGTGTGGGGCGGGCTGAAATCCGCTTCGAGACGAAATCGGAACGGCACCTGCCGGTGGCCCTGGCCTCGATGGTCAGCAAGTACCTGCGCGAGCTGTCGATGGCCCTCTTCAACCGCTTCTGGACCGATCGCCAGCCTGGGCTGAAACTCACCGCCGGCTATCCCGTCGATGCGCTGCGATTCAAGGCCGACATCGCGGCCCTGCAGAAACAGCTCGGCATCGCAGATGAAATCCTGTGGCGGGAGCGGTAAAGAACTTCACTCCCAGTTGAACTTCGCCGCCATCGGCATGCGGCGGCCGCTGCCGAATGCCCTGTGCGAGAGCTTGATTCCCGGGGGCATCTGCCGGCGTTTGAACTCGTTGCGGTCGAGCCGCGCGGCGACCCACCGCACCGTTTCCGGCGGGAACTGCCGGCTCAGTGTTTCGATCGAGGCTTCCCGCTCGATCAGCCCTTCGAGAATCGCATCGAGGACGGGGTAGGGAGGAAGGGTGTCCTGATCGAACTGGTTGGGAGCCAACTCGGCACTGGGGGCCTTCGTCAACGAGCCCACCGGGATCACTTCCCGCTTCTCACGCTCGTCGTTGATATACCGTGCCACTGCGTACACGTCGCGTTTGAGGACATCGGCCAGGACGGCGAAACCGCCGGCCATGTCGCCGTACAACGTGCAGTAACCGACTGCCAGCTCGCTCTTATTCCCGGTGGCCAGCGCCATCCAGCCGTGACGGTTGCTGCGGATCATCACGAGGGCGCCGCGGATGCGGGCCTGCAGATTCTGATCGGCCAGTCCCGCCGGCTGCGAAGCCAGATCGGCCCCGATCACGGGCGTGGCCTCATACGCCGCATGAATCGAATTGATGGGGACGACTTCGAAATCGATCCCCAGCGCCTCGGCCAGTTTCCGGGAGTCGGAAACACTGTGTTCGCTGCTGTACCGGCTGGGAAGGGCCAGGCCGTGCACGTGGTCCGGCCCGACGGCAGCGACGGCGATGTAACACGCGAGGGCGCTGTCGATGCCTCCGGAGAGCCCGAGCACACAGCCCTTGAATCCGCATTTGCGCATGTAATCCCGCAGCCCCAGCACGAGGGCGTCGAGGAGATCGGCGGCGCGGGGGCGCAAAACCGCAGGCGCCGGCGGGGGGGAAGGGTGCAGAAGGTTGACCCCCGAACGACTGATTTCGCATAAGGCGTAATCGGTCTGGAACGGCGCCAGGCGGAAGACTTCGTGGCCTGCGCCGTCGACGATCACGCTGTTCCCGTCGAAGACGAGGTCGTCGTTGCCCCCCACCTGGTTGACGAAGACAAACGGCACTTTGTGCGCCGCCGTATGCCGCGTGATGATCCCTTTCCGCCGGTTCGGTTTGTCGCTCTCGAACGGGCTGGCGGAAAGGTTGATAAGCACCTCGGCGCCGGCGGCAGCCAGCTCGGCAATCGGGTCGCGGCGGCTTTCGGGCTTCAGATGATACGCCGTCCCCGGCTCGCCGTACCAGGCGTCCTCGCAAATGTGCACCCCCAGCCGCATGCCCCGAAACTCGATCGGCGCCGCCGACCCGGCCGGCAGAAAATAGCGGCGTTCGTCGAAGACGTCATAATTGGGCAATAGACACTTGTGGACGGTCGTCTGGACTTTGCCGCCGTGGAGCAGGCTTGCGGCGTTGCCAATCATGCCTTCGGGCAGGTTCCAGCGCGAGGGATGGCCGACAAGCACTCCCAATTGCGGATCGACCGCGGTCGCGAGCCTGGTCACGGCGCGATCGCACGCCGCCACGAAGCCTTCGCGCGACAGCAGATCCTTCGGCGGATAGCCGCTGATCAACAGCTCCGAAACGACGAGCAGGTCGGCATCCAGCTCGCGGGCCCGCTTCGCCGCGGCACAGACCAGCTCGCTGTTGCCGGAGATATCGCCGACCGTCGGGTTCAGTTGGGCAATGGCGATTTTCATGTCAGTCGATCAAGAGCGCCATCCCGTCCGCGCCGGTGTCGGCCGCGCCGTACAACATGCCGGTCTCGGGTTGAATCGCCACGGCGTGCACCAGGGCGATTCCCCCGTGACTTTCGGGAATCCGCCGGATGGGGTGCTTCTTGCGGACCTCGGCACAGACGTATTCGGGAATCCGCGACTGGCACGAGATCACGTCTCCCTGGCAGTCGAAACGGGGCGCAAGCACGGCTTCCGTCACCGACATCCCGAAATCGAGCCGGTTGAGGATCGCCTGCAGGACCGCCGTGATGATCCGCGTCGCACCAGGGGCGCCGAGGACCAGGACCGGCTGGTGGCCGTCGAGGACGATCGTCGGCGTCATGCCCGTCGTCCGCCCTTTCCGCGGAGCGATGCTGTTGGGGTGCCCGGCATAAGGATGAAAGTTGATCATCGAGTTGTTGTACATGAACCCCAGCCCGGGAGTGATCACTCCTGACGACGAGCCGAGCGAATGCGTCAGCGAGACGCAGTTGCCGGTGTGATCGACGACCGTCACCTGCGTCGTGCTCCGCGACCCCGGCTGGATCCGGGTCGTGTCGATTTCTTCACCGCGATCGATCACCCGGCTCCAATGCGCGGCCCGGCTTTCCGAGAGCATCTGATTCAGCGGAACATCGACGAACGCGGGGTCGCCCAGCTCGCGGTTCCGGTCGGCAAACGCGGCTTTCATCGCCATCGACACCAGATAGATGTATTGTGGCGAGTTGTGCCGCATCTCTGGAACGTCGTACCGCTCGAGGATCTTCAGGATGGCCGCCAGCGTCGGTCCGCCATGCGGCGGCGGCGACGTGACGACGGTGTAGCCGCGGTACGTCGTGACAATCGGCTCTTCCTCTCGCACGGCGTACTCGGCCAGATCCGGCGCGGTGACCCAGCCGCCGTGCGCCGCCAGATCGGCGGCGATCCGGCCGGCCAGGTCGCCGGCGTAAAAATCATCCGGCCCGGCGTGCGCCAGGCGCCGCAGTGTGTTGGCGTAATCCGGATTGCGGAGCACCTCTCCCTCGTCGTACGCCGTGCCGTCCGGTTTGAGATAAATCTTCGCGGCGTCCGGCGTCACCGACAGCTTCTG